>JBAQWL010000266.1:0-2716 GCA_049298895.1 Gallionella sp. | reverse complement strand
GTGCTTACCCAGTTCCTCCCCCTTCAAGGGGGGTTAGGACTTACCCAGTTCCTCCCCCTTTCAAGGGGGGTTAGGACTTACCCAGTTCCTCCCCCTTCAAAGGGGGAGGTTGGACGAAGCCGCTACGCGGAGGAGTCGCCTTTCCGAGCCGCACGACATATTCTGCACCTTCATCCCCTCGTTGCTGAGGGTTTTGATTGTGCAGCATTTCGTGAGGATAAACCATCATGACGACCACTACAGCCGAGCATTTTGACCGGCAATACCAGACGCATCTCAAGCACCTCAAGCTCAAGGGGCTGCAACCCAAGACTATCGATGCCTATGCCCGCGCCATCCGGCGCCTTGGCGGGTACTTTTCCCACCAGATCGACGATCTCACCGAGGCCCAACTGACCGATTACTTCAGCGACCTGATCGTGAGCCACTCCTGGAGCGCCGTCAAACTTGATCTGTATGGCTTGAAGTTCTACACCACACACGTCCTGCACAAACCCTGGGCCATGCCCCATCTGATCAAGCCGCCCAAGGCCCAGCGGCTACCCGACATTGTCACGGTCGACGAGGCCCAGCAACTCTTTGCCGCCACGCGCACGCTGAGCTATCGTGTGTTCTATTTCACCCTCTACAGTCTGGGCCTGCGCCTGGGCGAAGGATTGGCACTGAAGATCGGCGACATTGATGCGACGCGCCAGCGGGTGCACATTCGCGATGCCAAGGGCAACCGGGATCGCTTCGTGCCCTTGCCGGATGCCACCCTCAGCGCCTTGCGTCAGTTCTGGCAAATTCACCGCCACCCGGAACTGCTCTTCCCCAATCGCCATGGTGGGCTGAAGGCCGCGCACCGCGCCCGCTCGCCGCTGGATCGCGGCGGCGTGCAAACCACCTTGCGCCAGGTCGCCCTCGATTGCGGGTTAAAAAAAAGATCACCCCGCACAGCCTGCGCCACAGTTACGCAACGCACCTGATCGAAGCAGGCGTCGACCTGCTTGAAGTCCAGAAGATACTTGGCCACCACTCGATACTCACCACGGCCCGCTACACCCACCTGACCAGCCACACCAACGATCAGGCCAGCGCACGCATCAATACCTTGATGAGCCGCTTCTCGATCCAGTGGGGAGCGGTCAAATGATTCCGTTCTCCGCCGTCATCACCCGTTTTGAAACGGACTACCTCCAGCAGTATTCATCTTCGATACTGCCCAGCCACCGCCAAGCCCTCGCCGCCATGAAGCACTGTCGCACCGCCATGGCGCCGCGCATGGTGGCGGCGTGCAGCGCCTGTGACGAGAAACGCCTGGTACCGCACTCCTGCGGCCATCGCAACTGCCCGCACTGCCAGCACCATGAAAGCCAGCAATGGCTGGAACGCCAGCTGCGGCGGCAGGTGCCGGCAAGCTACTTTCTGCTCACCTTCACGCTGCCGGCGGAACTCCGTGAGCTTGCCTGGCGGCATCAGCGCACGCTCTACGCCATGTTGTTCGATTGTGCCTGGGCCACGGTGAATACCTTCAGCCAGAACGACAAACACCTGCAAGGCCACCCCGGTGCGGTGGCGGTGCTGCACACCCATTCCCGTCGTCTGGATTTCCATCCGCACATCCATCTGGCGATGCCGGCGGCGGCACTGGATATGAAGACGCGGCGCTGGCGAACGAAGAGCCGTAGCGGCAAAAGCAACGGCTACCTGTTCAACCACCGGGCCTTGGCCAAGGTGTTCCGGGCCAAGGTGCTGGCAGCCCTCGGCCAGGCAGGGTTGCGGCTGCCGCCCGGCGTTCCGGCGCAATGGGTGGTGGACTGCAAAGGCGTGGGCGACGGAGAAAAGGCCCTGGTCTACCTGGGCCGATATCTGTATCGGGGTGTGATTCAGGAGAAAGACATCCTCTCCTGCGATAACGGGCAGGTCCGCTTCCGGTATCGCGACAGCAAAACCGGCAAGAGTGCGGTGCGCACGGTGAGCGGGGCGGCCTTCCTGCGTCTGATCCTGCAGCACGTTCTGCCCAAGGGCTTTCGGCGGGCTCGCAACTTCGGCTTTCTGCATCCCAACAGCAAACGTCTAATTGCGCTGTTGCAGGTGGTGCTGAAGGTGATTCCCAGCGCGAACCTGACGTGGATGAAGCCGCGTCCGCCGTTTCTATGCATGTGTTGTGGTGCGCCGATGCAGGTGCTGCGACGACGAATTCCACCGCCGGGAGTGCGTCCACAGCCCGGTTCGGGCTTGGCCAAGGAGATCAGCGTGTAAGTCGTCGGCACGTCGGCATCACCGCGAGCGCCCTTCGGCGCCACGGGTGCGTTCGGCCAAAAACAGGGAAAAACCTGCGGTTTTGAGCGCCAAAACAGCATGGCCACATACGACGCCGTTGCAATGACGGTGTAGGTCGCCGGATCAAACAGGCTTTCTTGCGCAGAACGCCTTTGATCGCGGTGGAAAACAAAAAGATATTTCCAGAGAAAACCATGCCACGAATCCGGGCCTGTCCAACAACCGGTTCAGATCGCGGCTCGCTTCGCGATCACGATCTAACCTTAATCGTTGGGCAAACAAGATAACTGATTTGTCGCCACTTTGGTTTTGCCGCTATTTCGGTTAGGGTGCGGCTATAAATTAATTATTGAACTAGGTCGACTTGTAGCGGGCGAAGTGCTGCTTTCCCATTTCGATTAACGCTGACATGTTTTGGGGCTTTCCCAACTCCCCAAGTAAAGCATTTACC
>JBAQWL010000265.1:0-4307 GCA_049298895.1 Gallionella sp. | reverse complement strand
CTTCAGACTTGACGAACACCTGGCCCATCAAGGTCACTTCCTTGAGGAATTTCTGCACCGTACCTTCGGAGATTTTTTCCAGCATTGCATCAGGTTTGCCTGCCTCGCGCGCCTTCTCGATGGCGATACGGCGTTCTGTTTCAATATCCGCCGGATTCACTCCGGAAGCATCGATAGACTTCGGCTTGCTGGCTGCGATATGCATCGAAAGATCTCTACCGAGCTCAGCATCGCCTCCGGTGAAATTCAACAGCACGCCGATCTTGCTGCCGTGCAAATAGCTGGACAGCTTTCCGGTGCTGGTCGCATAGCGTTCGAAACGGCGGATGCTGACGTTCTCGCCGAGTTTCATTACCAGTGCTTTGCGTGTTTCTTCCACGGTACCCGAGCCATTGACCAGTGCCATACCAGACAGTACCGTGATATCTGCAGGATCGTTCTTCGCCACGGTTTCGGCTACATTTTTTGCAAATGCCATGAAATCATCGTTTTTCGCCACGAAGTCGGTTTCGCAGTTCACTTCCACCAACCCGCCGGTTTTGCCATCCGGCGCAACGAACGTGCTGACCACCCCCTCGGCAGTCACGCGCGAGGCGGCCTTGCTGGCCTTGGCACCGCTCTTGATACGCATTTGCTCCTCAGCCGCTTTCAAATCGCCGTTGGATTCGACCAGAGCCTTTTTGCATTCCATCATGCCTAGCCCGGTTAACTCGCGCAGTTCCTTGACCATACTTGCAGTAATTACTGACATTCTCTACCCCATAAAAAAACATTCGACAAAATTTTTAATCACTGATACCACACACTGTCCACGAAAGACACGACATGCACAAAAAAGCTACACAGCACATTTTTTCCAGCCACTCCCGATACACTTCAAACACGGCATCACGTATTTTGATAACACTCTATATCAAATTTCTTCCTTGTTTCGCGCCATTTATGCTTTTCTTGGGTCGTGTCTTTTTTTGTGTATGTGCGTGCGTAATATTAACTAATCAGTAACAGCACCCTTGCTTGCCGTCGACACCAGCTTGGCATATTTTGCCAGCACACCACGCGTATAGCGTGGCTCTGGCGGCTGCCAAGCGGCACGGCGGCGTTTCAGCTCGGCATCATCAACATTCAATTGCAACAGTCGGGCATCGGAATCGATGGTGATGGAATCACCTTCATTTACCAACGCGATATTCCCACCTTCTGCTGCCTCAGGTGCGACATGCCCGACCACCATACCGTAAGTACCGCCGGAGAATCGCCCATCGGTGATCAGACCGACCGAATCACCCAGTCCTTCGCCGATGATCGCAGAGGTGGGCGACAACATTTCGCGCATACCGGGGCCGCCCTTCGGGCCTTCGTAACGGATGACCACCACATCACCCGCCTTTATTTTCCGTGCAAGGATGGCTTCCATGCACTCCTCCTCGGATTCGAACACGCGGGCCGGTCCGGTGATCTTGTGCAACTTGATGCCGGTTATCTTGGCAACCGCACCTTCCTCCGCGAGATTGCCTTTCAGAATGGCGAGGTGTCCTTGTTTATAGATCGGGGTATCCCAAGGACGTATCACATCCTGATCCTTGCGTGGCACTTCAGGAATATCTTTCAACACTTCCACTATCGTCTGACCGGTGATGGTGAGCGCATCTCCGTGCAGCACGCCGTGCGCGAGCAATATCTTCATCACCTGCGGGATGCCCCCAGCCTGATGCAGGTCGGTAGCGACATATCGTCCTGACGGCTTCAGATCGCACAACACCGGTACGCGCGCACGAATGGTTTCGATATCATCGATGGAAAGTGTCACCTGTGCGGCATGCGCGATCGCCAGTAGATGCAGCACCGCGTTGGTGGAGCCACCCACCGCCATGGTCACCGCAATCGCGTTTTCGAACGCCTTGCGTGTCAATATCTGGTTTGGCAGGATCTGCTTTCTGATCGCGTTCACCAGCACTTCGGCAGACTTCGCGGTGCTCTCGGCCTTTTCCAGATCTTCCGCCGCCATCGTGGAGGAATACATCAGGCTCAGACCCATCGCCTCGATGATTGAAGACATCGTGTTTGCAGTGTACATCCCCCCACACGAACCCGCGCCAGGGCAGGCATGTCGCTCGATCTCCATCAACTCTGTTTCGTCGATCTTGTGCGCGGTGTACTGCCCCACCGCCTCGAACGCGCTCACAATGGTGAGATCGCGGCCTTTGTAGTGACCCGGCTTGATCGTGCCGCCGTAAACGAAGATGGCCGGGATGTTCAAGCGCGCCATCGCGATCATCGCGCCCGGCATATTTTTGTCGCAGCCGCCGATGGCGATCACACCGTCCATGCTCTGGCCGTTGCACACAGTCTCGATGGAATCGGCAATCACCTCGCGCGACACCAGCGAATATTTCATGCCCTCGGTACCCATTGAAATGCCATCCGAGATGGTGATCGTGCCGAACACCTGCGGCATGGCACCAGCTTTTTTTAATGCAGCTTCTGCACGCTCAGCTAAAGCGCCAATACCTTTATTACAAGGTGTAATGGTGCTGTGAGCGTTAGCCACACCGACGATAGGCTTGTCGAAATCTTTGTCACCAAACCCCACTGCGCGCAACATTGCGCGGTTCGGCGAACGCTGCACACCCTTAGTAACGATCTTGCTTCTGCGGTTGTCAGACATAATTGTCGCTTATAAAATATTCGTCACTTATAAAAAAAAGGGGCTCACGCCCCTTTGTTACGGCTTACTTGAACTTAGGCTGCTTGTTCAGATGCCTGCTCGGCAACCTGCTCGACCAATTCATTCAAGGCTTGAGCCCGGCCTTCCAGTACTGCGTCAGCGATCCCACGGGCATACAGGCGGATCGCCTGTGTGGAGTCGTCGTTGCCAGGAATAATATAGTCCACGCCGAGCGGGGAATTGTTGGTGTCGACGATGCCGATCACCGGGATACCGAGCTTTTGCGCCTCAACGATGGCCCCCTTCTGGTAGCCCACGTCGATCACGAACAGCGCTGCTGGCAAGCCATGCATATCCTTGATACCGCCCAGGCTGCGCTCCAGCTTTTCCAGTTCGCGCTTCATCATCAATGCTTCTTTTTTGGAGATTTTTTCGGAAGCGCCATCGGCGGTCATCTGTTCCAATTCGCGCAAACGCTTGATGGATTCCTGCACTGTTTTATAGTTGGTCAGCATACCGCCCAGCCAGCGATGATTTACGAATGGTGAATCCGCGCGTATCGCCTCTTCTTGCAGGATATCGCGCGCTTGACGCTTGGTCGCCACGAACAGGATGGTGCCCTTCTTCGCGGACAGTTTGCGCACGAACTTCTCAGCTTCGGCGAACATCGCGACGGTCTTCTCGAGGTTGATGATATGAATCTTGTTGCGGTGACCGAAGATGTACGGTGCCATCTTGGGATTCCAGAAACGGGTCTGATGTCCAAAATGAACACCAGCCTCAAGCATTTGACGCATAGATACAGACATGATTACTCCAATCGTTAAGGGTTATTGACTACCGCTCGCTAGCTTGACTCTTGGTAAACACCTGAGAGCACCCCAACTTGTGCGAACGGGAAATTTGCCCAAGATAGTTTTTGGGACTATCCCGAAGCGGCGCGCATTCTATCACCAATACAGTACGTTGCTCAACCAAAACCGACGCGTCACTTAACTACTCGCGCAATATCGCCAGTGGAGACAATGTGGTCAACCGTCGTGTGCCCAGCCAGCCTGCCAGCAGCACCACCAACATGCCGCCCAAACCGCCTAGCAGCCAGATTGATGGATTCGACTGATAGGGTATCTCCAGAACGGAACGCGCCAGCACCCAGCCGAGCAGCACCGCGCCTGCGGCAGAAAACAGGCCGCTCAATAATCCCAGCAGCGCGAACTCTCTCAGGTGCAGCCGGCGCAGATAGCGGCTGGTCGCGCCCAGCGTGCGCAGAATCGCTGCTTCATGGATACGCTCGTCCTGCGTGGCCAACAGCGCGGCATATAGCACCGCGAGGCCACACAACAGCGTGAACACGAACACTACGCTCATCGTTTGCGCGATCTGCCCCATGATGTCATGCACCTGCGCGATGACTGCGCCGGTGTCGATTACCAGCAGATTGGGGAATTCCCGCGCCAGCTGATCCCCCAACCGCACTTTGTCCGGTGGCAGGTAAAAACTGGTCAGGTAGCTTGAAGGATAGTCCTTGAGCAGCGCTGGTGTGGTAATAACGAAGAAATTCACCTGCATCGAATCCCACTGCACCTTGCGCAGGCTGGTGACGCGTGCCGTGAAAGGCGTAGCCCCCACCGAGTAGGTG
>JBAQWL010000264.1:0-2132 GCA_049298895.1 Gallionella sp. | reverse complement strand
CTTTTGCAAGAGGCTCCTTTGAATAGTGGTGGCGTGTGGCTGACCAAGCGCTTTGTGGACTCCCAAGATTAAAAGCAATAGCGCGGGATTGCGAGGAACGACGCGGGTTTCCCGTCAATTGGCACCCCTTTCATCCGTCATCCGGTAGCCCATCGCCCGGTATCCACGCTGGCGTTTTTCCCACATCCGCAGCAGTGCCGGGTGACCGGTGTCGACGAAGTCGATGATGCGCACGTCGGTCTTGGTGGCGTGCTCGCGGTGCAGTCGGCCTGCGTATTGCTGCAACGTTCCCTTCCACGAAACCGGCATTGCCAGCACCAAGGTGTCGAGCGGGGGATGATCGAACCCTTCACCAACCAGCTTACCGGTCGCCAGCAGAACACGCGGGGCATCGGGTGGCAGCGCGTTGAGTTCTGCGATCAGTGTGGCACGCTGCTTCTTGGCTATCCGTCCGTGCAGGACAAACAACGATGGAATCTTGCCGTCCAGTGCGGTTTTAATGGCATCGAGATGTTCGGTGCGCTCGGTCAGCACCAGCACCTTCCGACCCTGACCGTAGGCGTTGATGACTTCGGCAGCAATCGCGGCCGTTCGGGCTTGGTCGATGGCAAGGTGCCGGAATACATCCTGAATCCCTGCTTCCTGCGGCAAATCAATCCGCGAATGCAATGTGCATGGCGTGACCGCCAAGTCGTGCGGCGCACCCGTGGGCTTGGCGGCGGTGTGGCGAGTTGGCCCGCATTGCATGAAAATAATCGGCTGCTGGCCATCGCGGCGAATCGGTGTTGCAGTCAGACCGAGCACGTATTTGGCCTTGGCCTGCTTCAGAATCGCATCGAACGACGCCGCGCCGACGTGATGGCATTCATCCACGATCACGTGACCGTAGTTTTCGACCAGCGAATTCACTTCACCCTGACGCGACAACGATTGCATCACCGCGATGTCGATTTTGCCTGTCGGCTTGGCCTTGCCGCCACCGATGGTGCCGACCACACCCTTGCCAACGCCCAGGAATGATTGCAGGCGTTCTTGCCATTGCTTGAGCAGTTCGGTTCGATGCACAAGCACCAGCGTGTTTGCGCCACGGTGCGCAATCATCGCAGCAGCCGTTACCGTTTTGCCAAAAGCCGTCGGCGCGCACAGGACGCCTGCATCGTGATGCAACATGGCGGCGACAGCAAATTCTTGATCCGGACGCAAAGTACCGGCAAAAGCCACGTCCAGCGGCGACCCTGCGTATCGCTCGTCGATCAGCTAGCAGTCAATGGCGTTGTCACGAAGGAGTTCCAGCGCGGCATCCAGGCAACCGCGCGGCAATGCGATGTGATTGGGGTAGTTTTCGGCGCAGCCGATCACGCGAGGCTCATCCCACACCGAAAAGCGCATCGCCTGCTTCTTGTAAAACTCAGGATTTTGGAAGGCCGCCAAACGAATCAACCGGTTGGCCAGCGACTGCGGAAGTTGTGCCTTCTCGAAATAGATCAGATTGGCCAGCGTCACCGTGAGTGACTTCGGCATTGCCCCGACCAGCTTTTTGCTGACGGATGCGGATCGTTTCCACGGCTCTTTTTGATCTTCCTCGTCGATGAACGTCACATCGAGCGGGTGCGCGTTGCCTGTCGCCCGCAGGATGGTAGGCTCGATATCGTGTGCAGGCATCGGCAGGATGGAGGCCAGAAATGCCCACTGATCCCGGTAAGGCCGCAATTCAGCATCCACGAAAACGCTGCATCCGCTCTCACGCGGATGCTTCTGCAGTGGCAGCGCGATCAGATTGCCGAAACCGCCCTTGGGCATAGCATCCTGATTGGGGAACAAGCGGTCGTAGGATTCGAGCTTCAGTTGGCGGGTGCGGGCGCAGGTGTGGCTGATGATGGCGGTGCCGAGTCGGCGCGCGTCCCGAGCCGATACGCTGCCGGAGAAGAAAACCCAAGCGTGCGCACCGTTGCCGGAGCGCGATATTTCAAGGGCGACCGGCACGCCCAACTCGTGACACGACTGATAAACCCAGATTGTCCATTAGCCCCAAATCCGTTCGCCCTGAGCCTGTCGAAGGGCCGTTCATGGTTCGACAAGCTCACCACGAACGGGGTTTTGCGCACGATTTCGCCTAATGGATTATCTCGGAT
>JBAQWL010000263.1:0-4765 GCA_049298895.1 Gallionella sp. | reverse complement strand
GTATTATTCCGACTCCGGCGAAGAGTTCAAACGTTTCAATTCGCAAGATGGGCATGGCCTAAAGATGCTTCACGCCAGCGGCGTGGCAATCGCTCTCATCACAGGACGCACTTCGGGTTGTGTTATGGCACGTGCCAAGAACTTGGGCATCGAGCATGTCTATCAAGGCGTTGAAAACAAACTTGAGGCGATGATCGACCTGCTCAATAAACTCAAATTTTCTCGCGATGCCGCCGCTTTTATGGGTGACGATGTAGTTGATCTCACCGTGATGCGCCATGTCGGATTGGCGATCACGGTACCTGAAGCGCCAGTGCAGGTGCAAGAGCGCTCCCACTACATCACGCAACGCAGTGGCGGCCATGGTGCTGTGCGTGAAGCATGTGAGCTGATCATGTCAGCCCAAGGCACTTTGGATAAGCAGCTTGCTCCTTATATTCAATGACCTTTACCACGCGAGTCCGTTATTGGCTGTCATTGCTGCCCGTGCTGGGCTTACTGGGTGCAACCTATTGGCTGAATCAGCAGGTGCAGCCGGAACCCGTCCAGCCAGGTAGTAGCTTGCGTCACGACCCAGACTCCATAGTAGAAAATTTCTCTGCCATCAAACTGAACAAACAGGGTACGCCGCATTTCATCCTGAGCGCCACCAAGATGCTGCATTATCCGGATGATGACAGCTCTGCTCTTGAAGTGCCGCGCCTTTCTCTGTTGGCTGAAGATCGTCCGCCACTGATCGCTACTGCCAAGATCGGCACTCTCTCCAGCAAAGGTGATGAACTGACTTTGCAGGGTGACGTCGAGTTGCTGCGTGAAGCTGACACTCAGCAAGATCAGCTTAAGCTGCAAACCGAGTATCTGCACATCATCCCGGGTCAAGGCTTGGCGAGTTCGGATCGGGCTGTCACGCTTGTCGAAGCTCAAACCACTGTGAATGCAGTAGGCATAGAACTGAACAACGTGAATCACACTATTAAATTGCTCTCCAATGTAAGCACTGTCTATGCGCCTTCAAGTAATTAAGTTTCCCGTGAGTCACTCTCGTGTGAGCGGCGTTACCGATCAAATCGAACCCATGGTAAATTGCCGTGGGAAGTTAAACACATGGATCGCGCGACGCAACGTCCCTACAAAATTTTTTCACAGGTTAAAAAATATGCTTCTGGCATATATATTTTTGTTTTACGTTCCAACCTGCTTAGCCGACCTGGCCGACAGTGATCAACCCTTGCATCTAGAAGCCGATCAGATGCTGATCGACGATATGAATCAAACCAGCACTTTTATCGGCAACGTGCGATTGACACAGGGCACCATGTTGATACGCGGAAACAAGATTGAAGTGATACAGCACAAGGATGGCTTCAAGCAAGCCAAGATATATGGAGATACCGCCAGCTTCAGGCAGAAGCGCGAAGGCTCTGAGGAATATTTGGAAGGTTATGGCGAACGTATCGAATATGACACTCGCGCTGAAACTGTGGACTTTTATGTGCGGGCTCTTGTTAAGCGCGAATCGGACGAGGTGCGTGGTGATCGCATCACTTACAACATAAAAACAGGGACCTTCCAGGTTAGCAGCAACCCAAGCGCCACGGGCATCCCGCCGAGTCGGGTTCGTGCGGTATTGCAACCAAAATCAACAACTGACAGTCAGGACGCACTACGCATCGCGCCCAGAAAAACACTGACTTCTCCGACAAAACATGAGTGAATTACGCGCAGTCAGCCTGAAGAAGAGATATGGATCACGCACCGTAGTTCAGGATGCTTCCTTGTCGTTGAAAAGCGGGGAAGTGGTTGGCCTGCTCGGACCGAACGGGGCGGGCAAGACCACCACGTTTTACATGATAGTGGGTCTGATCGCTGCGGATGGGGGTGAAATATTTATCGAAAACATCAACATAACCCACTTGCCAATACATCGCCGCGCACGCCTGGGATTGGGTTATCTGCCGCAGGAAGCATCAATCTTCCGACGCTTGACAGTGGAGCAAAACATTCGCGCCGTACTGGAGCTGCAAAAACTCTCCGATGACAGCATACAAGGTCGACTGGAAGGGTTGCTGGACGACCTGCATATCGCCCATATCCGCGACAATCCAGCTATCAGCCTGTCTGGCGGTGAACGCCGACGTGTTGAAATCGCGCGCGCTTTGGCGACCGACCCGCGTTTCATCCTGCTCGACGAGCCGTTCGCTGGCATAGATCCCATTGCTGTGCTGGACATACAAAAAATCATCCGCTTCCTCAAGGATCGCAACATCGGTGTGCTAATCACCGACCACAATGTGCGCGAAACATTGGGCATCTGTGATCGCGCCTACATCATCAACGCCGGCTCGGTTATGGCGGAAGGAAAACCTGATGAAATCATTTATAATGAGGGTGTGAGAAAAGTATATCTTGGAGAACATTTCAAGCTATGACGCAAACACTTCCCGGACACGGCGCTAAGCAATGAAACCCTCGCTGCAACTTCGATTATCCCAGCAACTGACACTTACCCCGCAGTTGCAGCAGGCAATCCGTTTGTTGCAGCTTTCCACGCTGGACATGCATCAGGAAGTTGCACGCATGCTGGATGAAAATCCTTTGCTGGAGGTGGCCGACGAATCTGTTTCTGGCACCTTCTCCGTAGAATCGATCAACACTCCAAGCACCGCCAATGATGGGTCAGAGCAAACTCATAGTGATAGTGATAGTGATAGTGATGACCGTGGCGCGGATAATTTTGCCAACGAACCCACCGACTGGAATACTGGCGGCGGTATGGCGCGCAGTGATGATGACGAGGACGAAACCTACCCGGAGCAAGCCGCCGAACAGGCTAGCCTGCGCGCGCATCTGCATAGTCAGTTAACCACCAGTACGCTGGATGACCGTGATCGCAAGGTGGTCGGGTTGCTGATCGAGGCACTGGATGAGAACGGTTATCTGGCACAAAATCTCGAGGAATTAGCCGAGATGTTGCCCTCCGAGCTCGAAATCACACTGGATGATCTGGAAACCGCATTGGTGCAATTGCAGCATCTGGATCAGCCCGGTCTGGGCGCCCGCCACTTAAGTGAGTGTCTGGCCCTGCAACTCAAGGCGTTTCCGGATGACACCTCTCATCTCGAACTGGCAATCTGCCTGGTGAGCCATCATTTAGATCTGCTCGCCGCGCATGATTTTGCCAAGATCAAAAAACTGTTGCGCTGCTCTGACGACGCACTGCGCGCAGCTCAACACCTGATTGTCTGTTTAAACCCCAAGCCCGGTGCAGAGTTTGGCCACAGCATTGCCGATTACGTGGTGCCAGATGTAATCGTGGAAAAATATAAAAATAAATGGCGCGCACGACTCAATGCCGAGGCGATGCCCAAACTGCGCGTCAATAAAATTTACGCTAACATCCTGCAACAGCGCGGCGAAAATAATTCTTCACAACTTGCCACGCAGTTGCAGGAAGCAAAGTGGCTGATCAAAAACTTACAGCAGCGTTTTGACACCATTCTGCGCGTAGCGGAGGCCATCGTCGAACGGCAAAGCGATTTTCTAGAGCATGGCGCAATCAGTATGCGTCCGCTGGTGCTGCGCGAAATCGCTGATGCTCTGGAGTTGCACGAATCCACGATATCGCGCAGCACCACACAAAAGTTCATGCTGACCCCACGCGGCATTTATGAATTCAAGTATTTTTTTGGCAGCGGCTTGTCCACTGAAAGCGGAGGAACCTGCTCTTCCACCGCGATACGCGAGTTGATCAAGCAGCTGGTCAGTGCGGAAGATACGCATAAGCCGCTAACCGACAGTCGTATGTCAGAAATCTTGGAGCAGCAGGGCATTGTCGTCGCGCGGCGTACCATAGCAAAGTACCGGGAAGCACTACATATCCTCCCGGTAAATCTCCGTAAGTCACTCTAATAAAAGGAACGAATCATGAACCTCCAACTAACCGGACGCCATCTCGAAATTACCCCTGCCATTCGCAACTATGTAAACGAGAAGTTCAGCAAGATCAAACGTCATTTCGATCATGTGATCGACATGAATATCATTCTATCCGTTGAAAAGCTCAAACAAAAGGCCGAAGCCACCATCCACATCAGTGGCAAGGACCTGTTCGTGGAATGCAATGATGACAACCTCTATGCCGCGATTGATACGCTGGTGGATAAGCTCGATCGTCAGGTAATAAAGCACAAAGGCAAACTGTCGGCACGCCGCCATGACGACACCGGCAAACAAACCACCGCAGAATAAAATTCTGCAGGCGATGTCATCATCACCCATTCTTATCAATAGACCGCCAATTATGAACCTTATCAGCAAAATTTTGCTTCCCGACAATATTCTGTTAGATAGCGAATCAACCAGTAAAAAACGTGTGTTCGAACGGGCTGGTCTATTGTTCGAAAACAACCAGCAGATTGCTCACAGCATGGTTTTTGATAGTCTGTTTGCCCGTGAAAAATTGGGGTCGACTGGCTTGGGACAAGGTGTCGCCATTCCGCATGGACGTATCGCGAAGCTACGTGATGCGACTGCCGCTTTCGTGAAAACGACGCACCTGATTCCATTCGACGCACCGGACGGTGTGCCAGTAAACATGATATTCGTGTTGCTGGTACCGGATCGAGCCACCGATCTGCATTTGCAAATCCTCGGCGAGCTTGCACAAATGTTCAGTGATTCGCAATTCCGCAATCGCCTGCTTGCTTGCGAAGATATTCCCAGCATTCATCAACTGTTTTACGACTGGAACGGCGTGGCATGAGCC
>JBAQWL010000262.1:0-2251 GCA_049298895.1 Gallionella sp. | reverse complement strand
GAGTAAAATCCTGCAGCAGCGAAGCCTGCAAATAGGAATGTCTGCGCTGGATTAATGTGTTGCCGACGTCGAATCAGTACGCCCAAGATCCCCAGCGCGAGAGTCAGCACGCCGTAAAACAGCAATGGCTGCTGATACATACGCGCATAATCGGCAAGCGGAAGGTATTCGTCGATTTCGCTCGTCAACGGGTCACTCAACATACCCAAGTTAGCGATCAATGCATCGGTCAGCGGATTAATCAGCGAGGCGAGTAAGGCGATGCCACACCACATGACCAATCGCCGCAATTCTGGACGTTCCAGACTATTGATGCCGCGCCACTGATCAAATGCCACTCCCGCCAGTATGACGATGATGATCACCCATCCCAAAATGAACCCGGGGTGCAAATTAGCCCACAGCAACATGATGAAAGGCAGCAGCATCAAAGCGCCCGGATGTGCGACCCCGCTGCGTAGCTTGGCGAGTACACTGCTCATATTCGTGTAAACCAGCACCACGCCAATAAAAGAGAAGACTTGCGGACGCAACTCGTCATAGCGATGCAGCAGCAATGGCAATGTAAGTATTACCAATAACCCCAACAGTGGCTCGACGCGTGCCTTATTCAAGGCACGCCACACCAGGCCATAGAGCGTAACGAACAACAATGCCTTGAGTACGATCAAACCCCACATGCCGAAAGCGGCATACGCTGCAAAAAACAATAACTGCGCTAACCAGTAACCCTGCAATATCAAACGCTGACGTGCATCCAGCGTGTCGCCTATCGTATACGTAAATGGATCGCTGTCCGGCAATGCGCCATGCTCCCAGATCCAACGCCCCGTATTGAGATGCCAATACGCATCGCTCAGGCCAAGCGGATAAATGTGAAACAGGAACAGTATCGCGAAGACGGCGCAGACCATCGCGTAGAGAAGCGACTGGCTGGAGTTCTGGACTGATGCTGAAGCAGTCATAAGAGAGCCTCTATTAACTCATTAATTCTGGACGAAATGCGGTGCCCGCATTGCCCAAAAATAATTCGGCTTGTTTGACCGGAAAATCCCCGCCGCAGCCCCGCACACGGAACACATGCGATTCCAGTTGCTCCACAACCACGCCCAGTGTACGCAAGCCATCCAGCATGCGCTCGGTATCGTCCGACAACAGCACATCGCGTATCTCGGTCGTGCCTTGTGCCAAGGCTGACAGCAACAGGATGCGATTGGAAATGCTCTTCGAGCCGGGCAGCGTGATCGTGCCGTGTGCGCTGAGCAAAGGAGGGAGATCGATGAAGTTTTCGGATGTCATTGCAGTTGGATTGCAGGGCAGATTTGCAAGGACGTGATGATACCGCAGAGGGGGGCGGTGCGCTTGGTTGCCGATGCGCGCCCGACATTTAAGGCCGTTCGTGTTGAGTAGGCCGAAGGCCGTATCGAAACATGAATGTCTGAAAACAAATCAACTTCGCCGGGGGTTGCCCGGCAGCAAGCTACTTTCTTTTGCTTCGCCAAAATAAAGTAGCCAAAGAAAAGGCGCCCCCGGTTTACCGCCCCTGCGGGGTGCCCTGCGTTGCTCGACTGGTCAGGCGGCTGTGGAACTCGCACTGCGTGCTCAAACAGTCCTCGCCGAAATCCCCTGACCAGCCTGCGCTACTCGGCGGCGCACAGGGGAGAAAAGCAAAACCCTTAATTCGTGGGCAACTCGTTGCCCACCAATTATTAAACTACCGCGTGGGCACGGTGTGCCCACCCTACCTAGCTGCACATGCTGGCCATGCAACCGAGAACACAATAATTGTGGTTCCAACACAGTAAAGAGCGCGATAGATCCATTGATTTACCCGCTCTGTGAGTGTGTGACCGACATAAGTTTGAATTTCCCAGCCGCGAACAAAGAGAGTGCCCCACAAAAGAAAAGAGGCACCAAAGATTTGGAGCCACATAACAAACTTGGTGGAGGCGCATGTAAATGTCGCACCAGCGAGGATGCCGACAAGATAGCCAATTCCACCGGAAGCCATTACCAGGAGGAACGAGCAAAGGAATGCGCGACGTAAAACAAACGCTCCGGGTTCATTTTCTGCTCCTTCGTTCACTTCTTTCATAAGACGGTTGTCATCAGTCTGAACTTGGAGAAACGTTTTGGGTAGGAACAGCAGTAAGAAGCACAGTCGAACAGCGCTAAAAAAGCTGATGGGGGTGGGGCGAGAGTATGTCATTTTGTTGGGGTTACCGGCAATCAGCACAGGGCACATGAACTC
>JBAQWL010000261.1:0-7180 GCA_049298895.1 Gallionella sp. | reverse complement strand
TCTTTCTACTGCGGATTCAACCGGTCGATGCAACAGATTGGCCAAATCTTTCAGCAGGTGTTTCATAGTTTAGTGTCTTCCTTGGGCGCTGATTTAATGGCCTCGCCACCCCATTTAGCTTGGCTTGTGAGTAAGTAGAAAGGTCTATCCCCTTGGGGAAATACTGCCTCAATAGTCCGTTCGTATTCCCATTAGTCCCACGCTGCCAAGGATTCTGAGGGTCACAAAAGTATACCTTTATGTCGGTCGCCAAGGTGAAGCGCTTATGATCGGCCATCTCTTTCCCTCGATCCCAAGTCAGAGACTTGTAGAGTTCATGCGGTAACTTGCGAGCGTTTTTGATGAGCGCGTTGATGACGGTTTTCGTATCTTTTCTGGCGACCTTCATCAGCATCACATAGCGTGTATGACGTTCAACGAGGGTTGCAATCTGGCTGTTCCCACTTCCGCACACCAGATCACCTTCCCAGGGTCCAGGTATCGCCCGATCTGCCACCGTGGCCGGACGCTCGCTGATCGATACCGCATCAGTAATTCTGCCGTGATTGTCTGTCTTCTGCGTATGATGGCGCGAGCGGTGCATTACTCGTGTGCGCCTCAAATGCTGCACCAGCTCTTTCTTCATGGCCCCCACGGGCTTGAATGAAGAGGCTGCGATAGATGGTCTCGTGTGACACCTGATAGTTCTCGTCGCCTGGGTAAGTGCGTTTCAGCCATCCAGCAATTTGCTCCGGTGACCACTGCAATTGGAGCTTCCCTGCCACGATGTGCGCCAACGTTCTGCTCCCCGCCAGTTTACAGGTCTTGGGGCGACGCGTTCGATCCCAGGCCGCTTGGTCGGCCTGACTCGCCCGATAGCATTCCTGATCACCGTTGCGCTTGATCTCGCGACTGATCGTGGAGGGTGCACGCCCAAGGGGCGTTGCAATCGAGCGAATCGATTGGCCCGCCACCACTGCACGTGATATTTCTTCGCGTTCAGCCAAAGTCAGAGATAATCTCGAACGACGTCGCTGAGCCGGTCGTATCCCACCACTCTCTGCCAAAATGTGTTGTATTGAAGGGTGGTTTCGATCAAACAACTGTGCGATCTGCTGGAGAGAATCACCTTTCTGCCAGCGGTCCCCCATTAGCGCTTTCTGGTTTTCCGTGTAATAGATCCGTGGTCTTTGCTTCATCTGCAACACCCCTTCTGCTTACGCAGATTCTAGTATGTTGCATCGACCGGTTGAATCCGCAGCCCTTACCGGACATACATTAGAATTGCCTGCAAAAAAGCTGACACCGGGAAAATTAAACCCTGATATAAATGCAACATCTGCAATTTTCCGACAGACTTTATTCCTTAACGGCGATTTCCGACAGACTTTATTCTCGCCCGACAGACTTTATTACTTAGTATCAACATCAGTATCACCAGCCTGATTCACGCTCTGGTGTCGCCGAAATCCTGTGCACGCTCAAATCCGTACCGTTGAATTCTTCCTCTGCGGTCAAGCGTATGCCTACAAGCTTTTTCAGCACGCCGTACACCACACAACCTCCGGCAAAAGCTATCGTCACCCCGAGCAAGGTGCCGCACAACTGCGACATAAAACTGACTCCACCGATCCCGCCGAACGCCTTGAGCCCGAATATTCCCGCGGCTATCCCGCCCCATGCACCGCACAGTCCGTGTAGCGGCCAAACGCCGAGCACGTCGTCGATCTTCCAGCGGTTTTGCGTCAGCGTGAACATCACCACAAATACTGCCCCTGCCACGCCGCCGACAAACAGCGCGCCGATCGGGTGCATCAGATCAGAACCGGCACATACCGCGACCAAACCAGCCAGCGGACCGTTATGCACGAAGCCCGGGTCGTTCTTGCCAAACCACAAAGCAGTGAGCGTGCCGCCCACCATTGCCATCAGCGAGTTCACCGCGACCAGTCCGCTGATGTGATTGATAGTCTGCGCCGACATCACGTTAAACCCGAACCAGCCCACCGTGAGTATCCACGCGCCCAATGCAAGGAACGGGATGCTGGAGGGCGGATGTGCGGAGATGCGGCCTTCCTTGGTATAACGTCCACTTCGCGCGCCTAGCAGCAGCACTGCGGCCAAGCCAACCCAGCCACCCACTGCATGCACTACCACTGAGCCGGCAAAGTCATGGAACTCTGCACCGAAAGTCGCATTCAACCAATCCTGGATACCGAATCTATGATTCCATGCGATGCCCTCGAAAAACGGATAGATGAAGCCGACCAGCATAAAGGTCGCCGCCAGTTGCGGATTGAACCTGGCACGCTCGGTGATGCCGCCGGACACGATTGCGGGAATCGCGGCGGCAAAAGTCAGCAGAAAGAAGAATTTCACTAGTTCATAACCGCTCTTTTGCGCGAGCTCTTCCGCGCCGGTGAAGAAATTAACGCCGTAAGCGATCACGTAACCGATGAAAAAGTACGCCAGGGTCGAGATCGCGAAGTCGGCCAGTATCTTGACCAGTGCGTTCACCTGATTTTTC
The DNA here is from genome assembly GCA_049298895.1 of Gallionella sp. Classification (GTDB taxonomy): domain Bacteria; phylum Pseudomonadota; class Gammaproteobacteria; order Burkholderiales; family Gallionellaceae; genus Gallionella. The sequence continues at coordinate 4,674 of JBAQWL010000261.1, read as the reverse complement.
TTGCGCACCGTGCCAAGCTCCAAAAAGGCAAAACCAGCGTGCATTGCCAGCACCATAATGGCGCCGAGCAAAATGAATAAAGTGTCATTATTGATTTTTAGATCTTCCATGCTTCTCCCCTTTATGTTGCGTGCCGCGCATGGCACATAATTTTATTCTTTCTCATTTAATACCGGCAACTACTCTCATACTTGCAGTGCTAACCTTGCCAGCCGCCAAGATATTTCTCCAGCCAGAACAAACCGACAATGGTTTTGCTCTCGTTGATCTTGCCTACCCGTATCCACTCTATCGCCTCCGGCAGTGACAATTCAAATACTTCCAGAAACTCTCCTTCATCCAGCTTGCAACCCTCATGGGTCAGGCCGCGTGCCAAAAAATATTCCATACGCTCGTCGGCATAGCCGATACACGGCCACGCGGTGGTCAGATGGGTCCATTCTTTCGCCACATAACCGGTCTCTTCCAGCAGCTCGCGTTGCGCCGTGAGCAGGGTATCCTCTCCATGATTGATTTTCCCGGCGGGCAATTCGATGAATTCGCGCTGCGACGCATAGCGGTATTGCCGCTCCAGCACCAGATTGCCGTTGTCCAACAGCGCCAGCACCGCCACGGCGCCGGGATGATTGATGTACTCACGGCTGCTCACTGCGCCATCCGGCAGACTGACACTGTCCTTGCGCACCCGGATAAAATCGCCGTCATACATCAACGTTGAATCCAGGCAGGTTTCCTTCAAATCCATTGTCGCTCCTCCATCTCGTCAGCGGGTGCCCGATGCACGCCTGACAAAAAGTAAACCCGCCGCGTCCTGATAGGCAGCTTGCCAATCAGGATGATTTTGCAGATAGGCCACGAGTGGATAACGCTCACCGGTGAAAACATTGCCATACGGCACCAACGCCAGATCGAAATTCTCCCGCTCGAAAAAGCGCTGACCCTCTGGCGTGGTCCACAATATGTGCGTATATGGGATCATGCGTTCGGGATCCAGCACTCTGCCATCGATAAAAACAGATACCCTATCCGGTAAATTCCAGATCAGGTAGCCACCCCAGTTCATCGAGTTGAATATTTTGCCACTTAACTGGTTCGTTTTAATAAAAGCCACTGCCCCGGTTGGGAATTTATTTTCCAGCGTACCGTGCTGAAACACCCGTCCCTGTTTGAACCCATAGCCCAGCAATGCGAGCGCGATGATCAGCACGGCCAGGTTGACCACAGCGGCAGGCGACCTGAAGCGGCGCAGCATGCGTTCAAGGCTGCCCGCCACGTAAGGTGCAGCCAGCAACGCGAACAGCGGAATGTAGCGATAGGCGGTCACACTGATTGCACCGATGGCAATGACCACGACGCCTTGCTTCCCATAGGGCTTCCAATATTTCCTGTTGAGAAATCCCGGCAAGGACAGCAGTGCCGCGGCCATGAACACCCAGTAATACAGTGCGGTCTGCCACACCTCCAATGGGCTGGTATATTCCGAGGTACGCTCGAGAATCGGGATCGAACTGGTTTGCACATAAATAATACCCTTGATGGTCTCCAGGCCGTTCGGAGCCAGTACCAGAGTAATGGCGCTCAAGATCATCACGATGATCATCAACTTGTTTTGCGGTGTAAGGAAACGCCCTTCAGCCGAACGGTTCTCCAGCACATAAGCTGTGCCGAACAACCCCAGCGCCACCATACCCAGTACCGCGCCGCCGTGAGCGTTGTTCCACAGCAACATCACCAGCGGGATGGCATAAAGCTTCCACCGCTTGCTGTTTACCATAAAGCTATCCAACAGCAGAAATATCAGCCCCATAAACATAAAGGAGAAAAACTGCGGACGCTCGCCGGTATGGTGCAGAATCGCCAGCCCGGCCAGTGCCGTGATAGCCAAGCTATACAGGCTGGTGGTTGCGGCAAGGCGACAGCGTAGATATACGATAGCCAAACAAAGGGTCAATACCCCAGCACGAAAAAGAATGATGCCATCGAGATTAAACCAGCGAAACACCGAATACAACAGCACCTGACCCAGCCATTGGCTTTTCAGAACGGTCTGCCCCTTCACACTGGCGGCGTCATACACACCGAACGGGTCCGTGCTTGGGATCGCACCGCTTTCCAGGATGTTTCTGCCGGCGGCGATATGCCACCAGAAATCGATGTCCCACACCTTGACCGAAAAATATCCAAAGAACGTGACGAGCAGCGCCGCCAGCGCCAAGTATTCAAGGTAACTTCGTTTATTCATCGCTCACCATCGAACATGATCTGGCAACAATTTTTAGAGGCGCCCTTAAGTCTTCTTCACCACCTGCATCGCAGTGGCAACCAGGCTGGCGATGTCGGCGGCGTTGCCGGGGATGATCATGGTATTGCCCTGCTTGGCGATGTTGCCGAAGGCGTCGACGAATCGTTCGGCGACCTTGAGATTGACGGCAGTGAGTCCGCCTTCGCTCTGGATCGCGCTGGCGACCACCTTGATCGATTCGGCGGTGGCATTGGCGACCAGCAGCAGGGCTTCAGCCTCGCCCTGCGCGTTGTTGATAGCTGCTTGCCTGGTGCCTTCCGATTCGCGTATCGACGCGGTCATCGAGCCTTCGGCCAGATTGATCTCCTCCTGCTTCTTGCCTTCCGATTGTGCGATCAGCGCGCGCTTTTCGCGCTCGGCGGTGATCTGTTTCTGCATCGCGGCGAGCACCTGCTGCGGCGGAGTGATGTCCTTGATCTCATAGCGCAGCACTTTCACTCCCCAGTTCGGGCTGGCTTCATCCAGCGCGAATACCACGGTGCGGTTGATCGCATCACGGTCTTCAAGCAATTTGTCCAGATCGCGCTTGCCGCATTCGGAACGCAGCGCGGTTTGCGCCAGCATCGTGATCGCGGCGAGGTAATTCGAGGTGCCATAGCTGGCACGCGCCGCGTCGGTGACCTGGTAATACAGCACGCCATCCACCTGCACCTGAGTGTTGTCGCGCGTGATGCAGACCTGCGGGGCGATATCGATCGGAAACTCGGTGAGACGATGACGATAGGCAACGCGATCCATGAACGGAATCACGATGTTCAGGCCGGGTTCCAGTGTCCTGTTGTATTTGCCGAACCGTTCGATTACCCATGCGTTTTGCTGCGGCACGATCTTGATCGTTTTGAATGCCAGGAATACCGCGAACACTCCCAATATGATGACGAACATATCCATGCTTTTCTCCCCCCTGCGAAAACTATTCGATGATTAAACGGCTTCCGGCGATATCCTTGATACGCCACATCTGCCGGGCTGCGTCCGCCGGCGATTTGCCGGCCAGTTCGGCATCCCACTCGGCCCCGCGATAACTGACGCGGGCATGGCGCTCATCCAACCAATGCACGATATGCACGGTCTGGCCGATGTCATAGGCAAGGTTGGTCTGGCCATGCAGATTAGGTTGCTTCTTCCTCCAGAAATAGATCCACCCCACACTGATCGTGCACAGCACCGCCGCGATGACTGCCTGCGCTATCCACGCAACACCCAGATATGCTGCCAGACCCGCAGCCGCCAGCCCGAACGCCACGGCGATCAGATAGAACGTACCGCTGAACATCTCGGCTATCACCAGCACCACCGCCGCCAACCACCAGATCCAATAAGCTTCCATCCCGGCACCTCACTATTTCATGACGTTTGTATTTTGACACAATTAGCGAAATATTCGACGCACAACTTAACTACCACCCACTAAAGAAGCAAGCCACAATTCACAAAAAAGGCGACCATCCGATCGCCTTTTGCTTTTCATGAGCAGGCTACTGCCTGCCTATTTGCTCGAAATTCTGGAACATGCGTTCCAGGCGCGACGTCATGACGCTGAAATGCCCAACTCAGCACACAGCTTGGCTATCATTGCTCGCAGCTCGCTTACCTCTGCCTCAAGCTTGGCGACGTTGGCCTTAAGCGCGGCAATTTCGCCCACCGTCACATCGCCTGAGGGTGTAGCAGATGAAATTCTGACTGACACGCTTTCATCAATGACGGGCGTACCAGAAAGCAAGTGTATCCAGCGGCTTTCGCGCGAACCAGGCTGGCGCGACAATTCCACCACCAGTCCGCCCGCCGCACGTTCGGACAGCTCGACCAGAAAACTCTCTACCGAAGAAATATCCGCGAACTTGTGCAATCTTTCGCAATTGATGCGCAACTCTCCCGCCGTCTGTGGACCGCGCAACATCAGCATGGCTAGTAAGGCGGTAGATTGTGTGGGAATGTGCAGCACACGCTCAATGTTGTGCCCATAGTGCGATGCCCTGCCCCCACTGGTTTCCACGATCAGTGACAATACCCTCAGGTTATCCAGTGCTGCCTGCACTTCCGATTCGGAAGCCTCGATTACCGGATCGCGACTACTTTTCTGGTTGCAGCCGGACACCAAATAATTAAGCGTCAACGGATAACTATCTGGCACAGTACGTTGCTTCTCGGCGAGAACGCCGAGAACTCTGGTTTCAAGGAGGGAGAGGATAGGGAGTGTTGTGGGCATCATTTATTATGAAAAACAGTTAATAGGTTTGTAATTCTACTAGAGTCCGTTGACATATGAAATATAATGACACCATCTCGTTAAGGAGGATAGTGCCATGGCAAGGAAACTACTACGTGATGACCAATACAAACGAATTGCCGACATGCTGCCCGCACAACCT
>JBAQWL010000260.1:0-11525 GCA_049298895.1 Gallionella sp. | reverse complement strand
TGTAGAGGACTTGCGGACGCGGGTTCAATTCCCGCCGTCTCCACCAATTAGTAGTATTACGCAGTCAGGAGAAGTACATGAAACCCGTATAGCTAATAGCTCTGCGGGTTTTTTATTGTCCGTAGCCGTCCCAAGCTGTCAATTGCAATTTACCCCTAAACGCGGTTATGAAAAAGCATCTATAATCTTCATTCTTTACGAATGTGTCTAGACTATATTTCTAAAGGGGACTCAAATGGCAACTTATGAATGTTCGAAATGTGGAATGAGTGTTAATGCAACTTGTGCAAAGTGTAACGCACCGCTTGTTGATGACAGTTTAGACCTTGAGGATGGGAAAAGAGTGCAAATCTCGAAATGCCCAAATGGTCATGGGAAAATTAAATCACCTATGTGCTGTGGTGAGGATATGACCTGCAAGGCGCAGTAGCCTGTGTTTGCATACCAAGCCGGATGCAGGCTACGCTGACAGTCTGCTTTGGGGGGATTCTGTTGAAAAACTCCTTCATATTTTGATGATGGTTATGATAAAATAATGCACATTAAAACAAGCTGGAAGCCTTGATATGATTGGGTTTCAGACGGATCACCAAAAGCGACTTTTCTACTTCTTCGACCTTGAAAACCACGTACCACAGAATCATCTTCTTCGCGGCATCAACCAGCATCTCGATCTAAGCAATCTTCGACAGCATCTCGCTGAATACTACAGCCACACAGGCAGGCCATCCATTGATCCAGAGTTGATGATCCGTATGCTGATCATTGGTTATAGCTTCGGCATTCGCTCCGAGCGCAGGCTGTGTGAAGAAGTCCACTTGAATCTGGCCTACTACTGGTTCTGCCGCCTCACGCCTAGTATGAGTCGCCGTGGCAACTGCTATGACAACGCGGTAGTTGAATCCTTCTTCAGCAGCTTAAAGAAGGAGCGTGTTAAACGTAAGATTTATCCAACCCGGGAGGAAGCCAAGACTGAGATATTTGAATACATCGAAGTGTTTTATAATCGAACCCGCAGGCACAGTTATTTAAATCAGCTGAGCCCCATGGCGTTCGAGCAGTTACAAACTGGAAGCTGAGAAATGTCTATGAAAGCGGGTGAAGTCCAATACCAGTGGAGAAATGACCTACTGGTTCGCATGCAAATATGGTCCGACTCTTCATGATCCGGATGGTATTTCGCCCGCCGACATAGAGTTTCAACTCGGTCGCGGTCTCTTGGGACGGTGCGCTGAATGGGGATCAGGTAGTAAATCATGATGTCAACCAAATTGGTTTTAGCCTAGCTATTTTAAGCAAGCTTGGAAGAATAACAGCTCGTTCTTCCTTGCTGGTTTTGCGCGTTTAGTGTCGCGAAATATTTTCCTCGCCTTGTGTTGGAGGAGCTTGGTTGGCATGAAAACAAAAAAGGCAGTCCGTATGGACTGCCTTTTTCGGTTATGAAACTTTAAACTTGTATTCCCCGTGCTCTTGGCACGGGGACAACGCGCTTTGCGGTTTTGACTTTAAGCATAGCGCGCCGATTTTGGTTTTCTGCGCCGTAATACCACGCGGTCTTGCCGTGAGGATAGGCGCAGAGCGCGCGGAGCAATTTATTTTAGTTTTTGATCGCTTCGATTTCGAATACCAGCTTAACGTCATCACCTATGTTAGGCAGACCGTATTTCATCCCGAAGTCGGAACGTTTAATTTGAGTACTTACCGCCGCACCGCAAGTGTCTTTTTTGCTCATCGGGTTCGTGCCGCAATTGAACGCATCGATCTTCAACGTGACTGGCTTGCTGACACCCAGTATGGTCAGGTTGCCGTCCACGCTGGCGGGTGCATCACCCTTGAAGTGGACCGCGGTGGATTTGTAGCTGATAGCCGGAAATTCCGCCGCGTTAAAAAAGTCCGGTCCGCGCAAATGCTCGTCACGCTTGGCAAGGCCAGTGCTGATCGAAGCGGCCTCGATGGCGACTTCCACCGAGCCGGTTTTTGCCGCACGATCCAGTGTCACTTTGCCGCTGGTGTTCTCGAACCGGCCTTGCATGGTTGAGAAGCCCAAATGGCTGATGCTGAAATGCGGGTAGGTGTGTTGCGGATCTATCGTGTAACTATCGGCAGCCAGGGCGGAAAGCGGCAGCGCGACACTGATGGCGAGAGCAGCGAGTACGAACTTGTGCATGGTCGTTCCTTAATTGTGGTTGCAAAAAATCAATCTAAGCGTTTGGCAGAACATACTAGCAATCGCGGCCGTTTATGTAAACCGCTAAGGAATTATGGAGCTCCCTTAAAGGGCACCTCTAAAAATTCGTCATTCCTGCCCCTGATAACAACATTCGAGGGCGGGAATGACGAAATTTGAATTTTTAGAGGCTTCCTAAAGTCAGAACGGCACGTCTCCGGCCACGCGCCAGGTTACATAAATCGCGCCCGCAGCCAAGGCGAAGGTCGGCAGCAAGAGTAACAGGCTTTGTATCCGGACAGAATTCCCGGGCAATGGCACCATCCGGGCAGCCAGCGGAATACCAGCCAGGATGATCAGCGCGTACCAGGGAAGCCGTGCGCTGAGCACGGCTACGCAGCCGGTTAGTCCGGCGATCAGCGCGAGCGGTAAGGTAAATACGCGTCCAGTTGGGGGCGCTTGGTTGGTGAGTAATTGAATTAGTAAGTGTGCCGCAGCAGCAGAACCGATCGCCAAGCCGAATTGGGCTAGCAGAGCGGACGCGCCAACCAAGGCAGCGCCGCCCGTACCGATACCCAATGCAGTGGCTGCGCCGACAGCGCGTGACTCATTCTCAAGCATATCCATGCCCCACACCAGAACCGCGACATAAGTCGCGCAACCTGCGCCCCACAACAGCGCTACCAGTGGCTCCTGTTGCTGGAGTATGCGCTGTGCTGTCCAAATGGCGGCCGCGCCGCCGAGTACAGGAAGCAACCATCCAAGCCAGCGTAATCGCAACAAATCGAGCAGCAGGGCGAGCGCGGCGGCGCCCAGTCCGGATAGGACGATCTTGCGCGATGCAGTGAGCGGATCGAAGTTGAAATTGCTGGCCAGGTAAATCGTGGTGGCAAATCCGACGATAATGGCTAGGCCACTCAATCTGGCGCGCAGGAATAGACCAGTAACGACTAGCGCGGAGAGGAAAGGTGCCAGACCGGCTTGCACAGCGGGATGATTGAGTAGTTCCTGCAACTTAGGCACCTTCAGGATATCGTAGTGCAGCGAGTTTACCACTGACGATGTAACTCTTGATATTTGTCGCCGATTCAGCTCTTGAAATTTAACAAACGACACCCAATTTGGCTAAACGTGGTGATAGTGATAGTAAAACACACAGCGTAGTTTTTTCGATAATGGAGATGACAGCATGAAACGAATTTTCTTGTTTATTTTGACTAACCTCGCAGTGGTGTTCGTGATCAACATCACGCTGCGCCTGCTCGGCGTGGATCGCTGGCTGGATGAATCTGGCGGCATCAATTTTTCCGCGTTGCTGGTGCTGTCCGCCGTGATCGGTTTCGCCGGCTCACTGATCTCGCTGGCGATGTCCAAGTGGTCGGCCAAGCGTATGGTCGGTGCGCAGGTTATAGAGAATCCGATTGATTCCACCGAACGCTGGCTGGTTGAAACCGTGCGCAAACAGGCTCAAGTGGCGGGTATCGGTATGCCGGAAGTGGCGATTTACGATGCACCGGATGTCAATGCCTTTGCCACCGGGTGGAATCGCAACGACGCGCTGGTAGCGGTGAGCGCAGGCCTGCTACAAAGCATGACCCGAGACGAAGCCGAGGCTGTGCTGGCTCATGAAGTCAGCCACGTCGCAAATGGCGACATGGTGACGCTGGCGCTGATCCAGGGCGTGGTAAACACCTTCGTGATATTTTTTGCCAAGCTTTTTGGTTTCTTTGTGGATCGAGTGCTGCTCAAAAACGAGCGTGGTTACGGTATTGGCGCGTTCGTTGCCGAGATTGCCGCCCAATTGGTGTTGGGTGTGTTGGCCAGCATCATCGTGATGTGGTTTTCGCGCCAGCGTGAATTTCGTGCCGATGCGGGTGGCGCGAACCTGGCTGGACGCAATAAAATGATCGCCGCACTGGAGCGTCTGAAGCTCAATCATGAACAAGTCAACCTGCCGGAAAAAATCGCTGCATTTGGCATTTCTGGGGGTAAACGCTTTGCCAAAATGTTCATGACCCACCCGTCTTTGGATGAGCGTATCGATGCGTTACGCACTGGCCTTTAAGGAAGTGCAGCTTATCGAAAAATTATCAGACTGATTTCGTTCGATATCCCTCTAACCATGCTACTGTGACAATGGTGAGGGAAGTCACCATAACTGCCGCCATAAATTTATCCAAAATAATACGGTGCACTTTTTGTAAACATGATAACCCAGTCGTGCGGGCGTAAAACCGGGCGGTGGCGGAACATGTCGTACTGCTTGCTTTCCAGCTTGTCGAGAATACGCAAGCCTCCTGCGATGATCATGCGCATCTCCAGCCCGATACGCCCGGTGAGTATGCTGCCTAACGGCGCTCCTTGTAACATCATGGCGCGCGCGCGATCAACCTGAAACCGCATTAATTTGCGCCAAGACTCGTCTGCGATGCCTTGCCTGATCTGTTCCTCACTCACACCGTATTGGGAGAGATCATCTTGCGGCAGATAGACGCGCCCGATGGCGTAGTCCTTTGCGATATCCTGCCAGAAGTTTATGAGTTGCAAGCTGGTACAGATAGCATCCGAATAGGCGATGTTGACCGCTGTGGCTTCCCCATAAAGATGCAGCAGCAAGTTGCCGACCGGATTGGCGGAACGATGGCAATAATCGAGTAGATCTGAAAAATCACTGTAGCGCATTTTCACCACGTCCTGCGAGAACGCATCGAGCAAATCGTGGAATGGTTGAATGGGCAGTACGTGTTCTTTAATTTCCGTGCCAAGATTTCTGAAAAGTGATGTAAGTGGTGTCTCATCGACAGCAATGCGCGCCAGCTCGCTACGAAATTGATTGAGCCGTAGCAAACGCTCTTGGCCGGGTAGGTCGCCTTCATCGGCGATGTCGTCCGCCGCACGCGCAAAATGGTAGATTGCCACGACTGGCTTGCGTAGCCGCTTAGGCATGAGGATGGAGGCAACGGGAAAGTTTTCGTAATGACCAGAAGCCATTTTATTAATTGTCATTCTCGCGAAAGCGGGAATCCAGTGGGTTTGAGATTGATCAGATTATGCATGTTGGGTACTTGCTTTTGCGAGAATGGCAGATTTTCGTTCGCTGGTTGTCATCTGACCAGATCGTTTTTGTGCAGCATGAACACGAATTCATCGCCCGCGCTCACGTCCAGCCAAGTGAAAGGCAGGTCTGTAAAAGCCGCTTCCAGCGCCTCTCGGTTATGGCCGATCTCAACGACCAGTACACCGTTTTCGCTGAGATACTGCGCTGCGCTATTGAGGATGATGCGCGTGGCTTCCAGTCCGTCATGCCCGCTGCCCAAAGCTAATTTAGGCTCGTGCAGATATTCATGTGGCAGTGTGGCGACTGACTCAGCATCGACATAGGGCGGGTTGCTGATGATGAGGTCATATTTTTGCTTACCAAGCTTGGCGAACAAATCTGATTCGATCAGGTTCACGCGGTCCTGCAGATGGTAGTCGGTGACATTGCGTTCCGCGACGGCCAGCGCATCCGGCGATAAGTCCGCCGCATCGATACTGGCATGAGGAAAAGCGTGCGCGGCAAGAATCGCGAGGCAACCGCTGCCGGTGCACAAATCCAAAACATTGCTGATTTTTTCCGGAATGGCTATCCACGGGCTAAGTTGATCAAGCAGTAACTCGGCGATGAACGAACGCGGCACGATGACACGCTCATCCACATAAAAACTGAAATCTCCCAGAAACGCCTGATGGGTCAGATAGGCCGCCGGGATGCGTTTTTCGACGCGCCGCTGAATGATACTCAACACTTCTGTACGTTCGCCATCGGTCAACTGCGCATCGAGAAATGGTTCGAGTTTATCCAGCGGAAGATGGAGCGTGTGCAGGATCAGGTAAGCGGCTTCGTCATAGGCATCGCTGCTGCCATGACCGAAGAATAATTCGGCCTGATTAAAACGACTCACTGCAAAGCGCAGACAATCGCGTACGGTACTCAGTGCTTCGGACGCTGCAGAAAAATATCCGATCATGTGTTCAACAGGATTTCGAGCGTGCGCTGGTAGGTGAGTTTGAGTGGTTCTATGTCGTCAACCCCGACGCATTCATTAAGTTTATGGATGGTGGCATTCAATGGGCCAAATTCGATGACTTGCGGACAGATGTCGGCAATGAAGCGCCCATCCGAGGTTCCACCGGTGGTGGACAGTTCCGGCGTTATCCCGTAGGACTGCTCGATCGCATGGCTGATCGCGGCGACCAGGTTGCCCTTGGCGGTGAGGTACGGTTTGCCTGACAGCTCCCACTTCAAGTCGTAGTTCACGCCGTGCTTGTCCAGGATCGCATGTATCTTGTCTTTCAAGCCTTGTTCGGTGCTGGCAGTGGAGAAACGGAAATTGAACCAGATTTCGACCGTGCCGGGAACCACATTAGTTGCACCGGTGCCACCGTTGATGTTGGATATCTGCCATGAGGTCGGCGGAAAATATTCATTGCCATTATCCCAAGTGGTGGCGGCAAGTTCGGCTATTGCAGGAGCGACCATATGGATGGGATTCTTCACCAAATGCGGATAGGCGATGTGACCCTGGATGCCTTTGACGATCAGCGTGCCGGATAGTGAACCGCGCCTCCCGTTTTTGATCATGTCGCCGACCAGCTTGTTCGAAGTGGGTTCACCCACGATGCAATAATCTATCGTCTCGCCGCGTGCCTGCAATACTTCGACTACTCGCACCGTGCCATCCACCGCCACTCCCTCCTCATCGGAGGTAATGAGCAAGGCGATCGAGCCTGTGTGATTGGGATGCTGTTCGAGAAAAGCCTCGATGGCCGTGATGAATGCCGCGATGGAAGTCTTCATGTCCGCCGCGCCGCGCCCGTACAGCAGTCCGTCGCGTATGGTCGGCTCGAACGGCGGGCTGAACCAGTTTTCCACTGGTCCGGTGGGCACTACGTCGGTATGCCCGGCGAATACAAGCACTGGGCCAGACGTGCCGTGTCTTGCCCAAAGATTGTCCACATTACCGAAGCGCATCCGTTCGATTTTGAAGCCGAGCTTTTCCAGGCGTTCGATAAGAATTTCCTGACAGCCTGCATCATCTGGTGTGAGTGAACGACGGGCGATCAAAGCTTTGGCAAGCTGCAAGGTTTCTGACATGATTGATATTTTATGGGCGCAGATTGAATATTTTTAAGTAAGCTGGCTCGTCAAAACCGACATACAGTAGTTTGCCGTTTTGCTCCAGCACAGGGCGTTTGATCACGCTGTTTTTTTCCAGTATCAGAGCCAGCGCAGTGGGTATATCGTGAACAAGTTTCTTGCGTTGCTCGGGGAGGCCGCGCCAGGTGAGTCCGCTACGATTGATGAGTTTGTCCCAGTCCGCCTGTTGCAGCCAGCTCTGCGCGGTGGCGGCATCCAAACCGTTTTTTTTGAAATCATGGAACTCGACAACGATGCGATGTTGTACCAGCCAGTTGCGAGCATTTTTTACAGTGTTGCAATTGGAGATGCCATATAACTTCATTTACGATTATCCAGATCAAGTTTTATACCGCTGAAATCTGAACCTGGTTGCGTTTCCCTCTCTTTTAAGTTCGGATCATTAGGATTGAATACCGGTACTTGCATTGTGTTGGTTCGGTCAGAGAAATCGATCAGGTTGGAAAGGTTGCTCAGCGAATCAGCACTGCGCATCGCCTCTTCTTTACTGATGCGCCCGGATTTGAATAGCTTGAAAAGTGCTTGCTCAAAGGTCTGCGAACCAGCGGAAACGCTCTTTTCCATAGCATCGCGAATTTTGTCTAATTCATCGTTTTTGATCAAGTCGGATATCCGGGAAGTGTTCAGCAACACTTCGACTGCTGGGAGCAGCTTGCCGTTAACATCACGTACCAAACGTTGCGAGACCACGGCACGCAAGCACATCGACAGGTCAGACAAAACGCTCCTGCGTGCATCATAAGAAAAGAAATTCACAATGCGATTAAGTGCGTGATAGCTATTGTTAGCATGCAGGGTAGTCAGGCACAGATGACCGGTTTGGGCAAAAATCAGCGCGTGTTTGAGTGTCTCTTTGTCGCGCACTTCTCCTATCATCAGCACATCTGGTGCTTCGCGCATACCGCTGGTCAACGAGTCCTCGTAGGATTTTGTGTCGGTGCCGATTTCGCGCTGGTTAATGATGCACTTATTGTGGCGAAACAGATACTCAACGGGGTCTTCTATCGTAAGGATATGACCGCTATGCTCGGTATTGCGATACTGAATCATCGAGGCGAGTGAGGTCGACTTGCCAGACCCGGTTGCGCCAACCACGAATACCAGCCCGCGTTTTTCCATCACCAATTTGCTGAGTATTTCGGGCAGATTCAGGTCGGTGATACTTGACACGAGTGTTTTGATGCAGCGAATGACGCAGGCGATTGTACCGCGTTGCATGAAAACGTTTACACGGAAATTGCCGATGTTCGCGACGCGCAACGAAAAGTTCATCTCCATGTCGGCTTCAAAATCGGCGATCCGCGTTGGACTCATCAATTCGTAGGTGATGCGCTTGATGAGTTCCGGGTCAAGTATTTGTGAGTTGACTGGCATCACCACGCCTTCGATTTTGATGTTGACCGGCGCACCTGCCGAGAAAAACAGGTCGGAAGCTTGCTTTTCGGTGGCCATTTGCAGCAATGGTGTAATGATCATTTTGCGTTCCTCAGTCGTCAGGCGTTGGTAAGTGCGGGTAGTGTAAGTTTTGCTTCAAGTTCGCTCGATAACAGACATAGTCACACCCCCATGATTTAGATGCCACGTAATAATTCGTTGATGCCCACCTTGGATAGTGTCTTGGCATCCACTTTTTTAACGATGACTGCACAGTACAAACTATAGCTGCCATCCTTGGCGGGTAAACTGCCGCTGACCACCACTGATCCTGAGGGTATGCGGCCATAGCTCACTTCACCAGTTTCTCTGTCATAAATTTTAGTGCTTTGCCCGATGAACACACCCATCGAGATCACCACATTATCTTCGAGGATTACGCCTTCCACGATTTCAGAACGCGCACCGACAAAACAATTGTCGCCGATAATGGTTGGATTGGCCTGCACTGGTTCCAGCACGCCACCGATGCCGACACCGCCGCTCAAATGTACATTTTTACCGATTTGAGCACAGGAACCGACCGTTGCCCAAGTATCCACCATGGTACCTTCATCGACATATGCGCCGATGTTTACGTAAGAAGGCATCAATACTACATTTTTACCGATATATGCACCTCTGCGTGCGGCCGCAGGGGGTACAACGCGGAAGCCGCCTTCGCGGAAGTCGCGGCTGTTGTAGTCGGCAAACTTGGACGGTACTTTGTCGTAGTAGTTGGTGAAGCCACCCTTGATGAAGGCATTGTCCTCCAAGCGGAATGACAGCAGCACAGCCTTTTTCAGCCATTGATGAGTTGTCCACTGACCGTCGATTTTTTCCGCTACGCGCAATTTTCCTTGGTCGAGCTGAGTAATTACAGTATCAACTGCCTCTTTGAGTTGGGCATCCGCATTTCGAGGTGTGATGTCGGCGCGTTGTTCGAATGCTTGTTCGATGATTTTTTGCAATTGATCCATGTTGACCTTCAGTTGAATTTAGTTAATCGTCGAAGCAAATTTTGCGATGCGTTGTGCCGCTTCCACTGTCTCTGCCGCATTAGCGACCAGGGCCAAGCGCACAAAATTTTCGCCAGGGTTAACACCATGGGCCGTTCGTGCAAGGAAGCAGCCTGGCAACACCGCAACATTATAATCGCGATACAGAGTTTGCGCGAAGGCGGTGTCGGCAATCGGCGTGCGTATCCACAGATAGAAGGCGGCATCAGGCAGAGTCACTGGCAGCACTGGTTCGAGTATGGCTACTACCTTGGAGAACTTCTCGGTATATAGCCGACGATTTTCCATGACGTGTGTTTCATCATTCCATGCGGCGATGCTGGCAGCTTGTATTACCGGATTCATTGCAGAGCCATGATAGGTGCGATACAGCGCGAATTTTTCGATCAATCTGGCATCCCCCGCGACAAAGCCGGAGCGCATGCCCGGCACATTAGAACGCTTCGACAGGCTGGAGAACACCGCCAGATTTTTATAGTCGCTGCGACCCAGTTTTTGGGCGGCTTGCAGTGCGCCTAGTGGAGGTGTTTCAAAATATATCTCTGAATAACACTCATCCGAAGCGATTACGAAGCCATAACGGTCGGACATCTCGAACAAGGTTCTCCATTCCCTTAGCGGCATCACGCGTCCGGACGGATTGCCTGGTGAACACACATAAACCAGTTGTGTGCGCTGCCAGACTTCTTTCGGTAGTTGCGTGAAGTTCAGCGCGTAATTATCTTCCGGCAGTGTGTTGAAAAAGTGGGGAGTGGCACCCGCCAAAAAAGCCGCACCTTCGTATATCTGGTAGAACGGATTGGGGCAGACCACGACAGGATCATTCCTGCTACGATCAACTACCGCCTGTGCAAAGGCGAACAGCGCCTCGCGGCTGCCGTTCACCGGTAGCACCTGAGCATTAAAATCTGGCGCGGGGATGTCATAGCGCGTGGCCAGCCAATTGGCGATGGCGTTGCGTAACGCGTCGCTGCCGGCGGTTGTGGGATAATTCGCCAGCCCATCGAGGCTGGCAGTCAGCGCGTCGCGAATGAATTGCGGTGTGGCGTGTTTCGGTTCGCCGATGGACAGACTGATAGCACGATAGTCCGGGTTAGGCTGAACTTCGCGAAACAGCGCGGCGAGTTTCTGAAACGGGTAGAGCTGGAGTTTGTTCAAGTCGGGATTCATTTATTGATGGCCTTCGCCGGAAGGACGGAATCGTAAAGTGTCGTGATTATAAGGGTGTAGCCAGTGTCATCAAAACAAAATGTATTGCCGATAGCCGGTATCTTGAGCGGCGCGCTGGTGTGGGGGCTGATCTGGTATCCCTACCGCATGCTACAGGACGCGGGGGTGTCCGGCCCGCTGGCGGCACTGATTACCTATCTGCTGGCGATGCTGTGCGGCGCGTTCATGCTGCCGCGCGTATGGCACGAACTGTCCAGAGCGGGTTGGTGGGCGGTTGCCCTGGTGTTGAGCGCGGGATGGTCGAACTTCGGCTACGTGCTGGCTGTGCTTAACGGCGAAGTGATGCGCGTGCTGCTGCTGTTCTACCTTGCGCCGCTATGGACGATCTTGTTTTCCTACTGGCTGCTGGGAGAGCGGCTCAATCGCTACGGCTATCTGGTCATCGCGTTGTCCTTTGGCGGCGCGGTCATCATGCTGTGGGAGCCGCGACTCGGGCTGCCGCTGCCGCAAAATCTTTCCGAATGGATAGGGCTGACGGCAGGCATGAGTTTCGCAT
>JBAQWL010000259.1:0-1766 GCA_049298895.1 Gallionella sp. | reverse complement strand
TTTCACGCAGTCGATGGCGAACATTTCGCGACCGATCAAACCCTGACGGTCGCAGATGAAGAGTATCTGGCTGAAGATGTGTGCGATGTCGTCGCCAAGGGATGAAACAAATCCGGCGATGGTGGTGAAGTGCGGTTGGCTATCCCCGCACAGGGCGATGAAGGTGACGTGTTCGCGGCAGGCGCGCTCGATGTTGCGGCTGCTGACGATGCCTTGGCTGTAGGCAAACAGGATGACCTTGAGCAGCATGGCAGGTGGTAACGCTGGCGCACCGGTGTCGTCATTGTTGAAGCGTGCGTCAAATCCGCTCAGATCCAGCTCGTGGTCGAGCAGATGCTTCAATGCGTGTTCGAAGGTGCCGGGCAGGAGTTGCCGTTGCAGGTCAACAGCGAGAAAGCGGGGGCTGGTGTCGATGTGTTTGTAGCGCGCCATTTGCTTCTCCAAAATATCAGTTCCAACTAAGACCTTGATATTTGTTTTGGTTCACGGCACGATGCGATATGGATAGAGTTTTTCTACAACCTCGTTATCCGAATCCACTTTTCGCAATTAAGCACCGCACGTGGAGGTCATCCAATGTCCGAGCATGTGACCCATGAATTACTGAAAGGATTCCTAGAAGCGTTCAATCGCCACGATCTGGATTCCATCATGGACTATTTCGCAGAGGACTGCGTCTTCTACATGCCAAGAGGTTCGGCACCCCGAGGTGATCGGTATGTCGGGAAGAGCGAGGTGCGAGCAGGCTTGGCGAAAAGATTTGAGGGAATTCCAAATGTGCATTACGGAGCAGATCAGCACTGGGTGTGTGGTGATTTCGGCGTCTCAGAATGGACACTCACTGGCACATCTGTGTCAGGGCAAAAGATAGAAGTGAGGGGAGTCGACTTGCTTGAGTTCGCTCAGGGAAAGATCACCCGAAAGGATTCTTTTTGGAAAATCCTTCAGTGATTAGCAAGGCATCTGAAGCGCGCCAGCGAGATTTCAGCCGTGATCCGGCTAACAGTGGCTTGCGGGGCGACGCGCCTGCAGCCAAACGTAAGGGGTTTTAATGCGGACACTACATTTAGCTCTTGCTGTATCAAACATTGAGCAAACCGTCACGGATTATTCTGCCCGTTTGGGTGTTTTGCCTGTCGTGGTTGTGCCTGGAGAGTATGCGTTGTGGCGAACTGAGACACTGAATTTATCAATCAGAAAAACAAGTGAGCCTGCTGAATTCATGCGCCACCTAGGCTGGGAAGATACAGAGGCCACAGAATTTTCAACCGAAACTGACTGTAATGGTATTATTTGGGAGAAATTTGCAGCATCCCATCAAGCCCAGGAAATAAATGAGATTTGGCCCAGTGCGAATTATCAGCCATCTAATAAACTCTAGCCCGGCAGTCAAGCGGGACTGCATGAAAGCGTGCAGCCCCTAACTTTTACTTTACCCTTTCATTCTAAACGATAATGTTCATCAATCATTGAATAAAATAATGATCTACGCTCGACAAAATATAGTGAAGGTCGGCCTCCTATTAACTTTATTTAGCCTATTAGCTGTGAGCGCACAGGCTGAGATTTATAAGTGGGTTGATAAAGATGGCAAAGTTCACTATGGCGACAAACCTGATAAAAACGCTAATGCTCAACGTGTACAAGTAGAACCTGCGGACGATGCTAAATACATTGAAGGTTTTGAATTGCGGAAACGCATATTGAAGCAAACCGAAGCAGCAGACCAAAAAATCCAAACAGGAAGGAAGCTTGCTGCCGAAGAT
>JBAQWL010000258.1:0-3243 GCA_049298895.1 Gallionella sp. | reverse complement strand
GCGCCACATGGACTCTTCGGCTTCGGTAGACGGGTCTTCCAGGTGGCGTCCCTCGTAGGAGATATGCAGCAGGTTCGCATCCATCGAGTAGGGTGAACCGCCCTGTTTGTGCTTCATGTCGACGGGGATGTTGTACTTCTCTGCATAAGCCATCAATTTTTCGCGCGACAGCAGATCCCATTCGCGCCACGGCGCGATGACCTTGATGTTGGGATTCAACGCATAGGCGCCCAGTTCGAAACGCACCTGATCGTTGCCCTTGCCAGTCGCGCCATGCGAGATGGCTTGTGCGCCGGTTTTGGAGGCGATCTCGATCAGTCTCTTGGCGATCAGCGGACGCGCGATAGAGGTGCCGAGCAGATACTCGCCTTCGTACACGGTGTTGGCACGAAACATCGGGAATACAAAGTCGCGCACAAATTCTTCGCGCATATCGTCAATGAAAATGTTCTCCGGCTTGATCCCCATTTTTAGAGCCTTGGCGCGTGCAGGCTCCAGTTCTTCCCCCTGACCAATATCAGCGGTGAAGGTGATAACTTCGCATTGATAGGTGTCCTGCAGCCATTTCAAAATGACTGAGGTATCGAGTCCACCGGAATAGGCGAGGACGGTTTTTTTAATGTCACTCATTTCTTGTTGTTCCAATTAGTTATTGATCTTGCCCAAGAGTAAGTATTCCATCAGCGCTTTCTGCACGTGCAATCTGTTCTCTGCTTCATCCCATACTACGCTTTGTGATCCGTCGATGACTTCTGCTGAAACTTCTTCGCCGCGATGCGCAGGCAGGCAGTGCATGAACAGAGCATCCTTGGCTGCGATGCGCATCATGTCCTTATCCACTTGCCAATCGGCGAAGTCTTTCTTGCGTTCTTCGTTCTCGGCCTCGAAGCCCATCGAAGTCCATACGTCCGTGGAGACCAGGTTCGCACCGCGTGCGGCTTCCATTGGGTCGGTAAATTCCTCATAGTGATCTTCTCCAAACAATCCGGCGCGTTCCGGCTCAACTTCGTAACCAGGCGGGGTTGAGACATGCACGTTGAAATCTAGGATTTCTGCAGCCTGCAGCCAGGTGTTGCACATATTGTTTGAGTCGCCTATCCAGGCCACAGTCTTGCCTTTTATCGTTCCGCGCTGTTCGATATAAGTATAGATGTCAGCCAGAATCTGGCACGGATGATATTCGTTGGTCAGGCCGTTTATCACCGGCACCCGTGAATGCGCGGCGAAACGTTCGATGATGGATTGCTCGAAGGTGCGTATCATCACCAGATCACTCATACGCGAGATCACTTGCCCGGCATCTTCCACCGGCTCGCCGCGTCCCAGTTGTGAATCACGCGTGTTCAGGTAAATCGCTGTGCCGCCCAGTTGTTGCATGCCAGCTTCGAACGACAGTCGAGTACGCGTGCTGGCCTTCTCGAAGATCATCACCAGCGTGCGGTCGGTCAATGGCCAGTACTGCTGATAGGCTTTGAACCTCTGTTTGATGATACGCGTGCGCTCGAATAGGTACTCGAGTTCATCACGAGTGAGATCTTTGAACTGTAAAAAATGTTTGCTGTTTGCTGCCATCGTTTGATTGACCGACATGGCTTATTTCCAATCAGGTTTGCAAAAATTCTTTAATCAGCGGACACAGGATATCCAGCAATTGCTGTGCTTCGGCTTGGGACATTACCAGCGGCGGCAGCAGGCGGATCACGCTGTCGGCGGTGACATTGATCAGTAGACCTTGGGCGAGGGCAAGCTTGACCAAATCACCACAAGGCTTGTCGAGTTCAATGCCGATCATCAGGCCTTGACCACGAATTTCCTTGATGCCAGTTACGCCTTGCAAGGCGGTGGCAAGGCCTTCGCGAATAAATTGTCCGAGACTATCGGCATGCGCCAATAGTTTGTCTAGTTCCAGAATATTTAGTGTAGTCAGGCCTGCAGTGCAAGCCAGAGGGCTGCCGCCGAATGTAGAGCCATGATTGCCCGGCTGTAAAATCGCTGTTGCTCTGCCAGCAGCGAGGCATGCGCCGATAGGCACGCCCGAGCCCAGACCTTTGGCGAGCGTGATCACGTCCGGCAAGATACCGGTGTGTTGATGGGCGAACCACTCGCCAGTGCGGCCGATGCCGCTTTGTACCTCGTCCAGCATCAGCAGCCAGTTCTGCTCGTCACATATCTGCCGCAGTTGCTGCAGATATGTACTGTCCAGAGTGCGGATGCCGCCTTCGCCCTGTATCGGCTCGACCAATACCGCAACCACATCGCGATTATTTTGCCTGACTAGACCAATCGCTTCCAGGTCGTTGTAGGGAACCCGCACAAAGCCCTTTACTAGCGGCTCAAAACCGGCCTGCACCTTGCGGTTGCCGGTGGCAGAAAGGGTCGCCAGCGTCCGCCCGTGGAAGGCTTGTTCCATCACGATGATGGCGGGGGACTCGATGCCCTGCTTGTGACCATACATGCGCGCTAGTTTGATCGCGGCTTCATTTGCTTCGCAGCCTGAATTGCAGAAGAACACCTCCTGCATGTTGCTCAGGCTGCACAGCTTGTTGGCGAGCAGTTCCTGTTCATTCACCTGATAGACGTTGGAACAGTGGATTAGTTTGCTGATCTGTGCGTTGAGCGCAGCGGTGAAGCGCGGATGAGCATGACCCAAGGTGTTTACTGCGATACCGGCAAGACCGTCCAGATAGCGTTTGCCTTCGGTATCCCATAGCCACGCGCCTTCACCGCGCACAAAAGTGACGGGGAGGCGGGCGTAAGTGTTCATCACATGTGACATTCAAAATCCCTAAAAACAACACGGCGGACATGCCGCCGTTCAGCCATTAACAAGAGGCGTATATTGATCTATACAGACCTATCTAGGCAAGGAGAACGATGATGCCACCCTGCCGGGAATATTAGCCTCACAAAGCAAACAAGCCGACATCACTGTCGGCTTGTGGTGAATCAAAGCGTTGTGGCTTTATACTGAAGCGCTTACGCCATTGCCTTGATTGCCGCAGACAGACGGCTCTTATGGCGAGCGGCCTTGTTCTTGTGAATGATCTTCTTGTCGGCGATACTATCCAAAGCGCTCACGGATTCTTTGTAGACAGTCTGAGCAGTGGTCTTGTCGCCTGCTTCAATCGCCTTGGCAACCTTCTTGATTGCAGTGCGCAATTCTGAGCGCAGACTGCTGTTATGCGCATTCTGTTTAACTGCCTGACGGGCACGCTTGCGAGCTTGTGCGGTATTGGCCATTAC
>JBAQWL010000257.1:0-5927 GCA_049298895.1 Gallionella sp. | reverse complement strand
TCCGGAACATCAAGCAGTATTGCTTGATTTAGGCCTTCCCCGTCGCGATGGACTTGAAGTCCTGAAAAAATTGCGTGCGAATAACGGCGTGTTGCCGGTAATCATTATCTCCGCAAGGGATGAGTTGGAAGATCGCGTCAAAGGCTTAGACTTGGGCGCCGACGATTATTTGGCCAAACCTTTTGATATTGATGAGCTTCTCGCTCGCTTGCGTGCCGCACTGCGCCGCCAAGGAGGGCAAGCGGCACCGCTACTTAGCAACGGCATAATCAGTCTTAATCCTGCGACACGCGAGGCATGTAACGGCGACGTGGCGTGTCAGTTAAGTGCACGAGAATTTTCACTGCTTCAAGCCTTGTTGCTGCGTCCTGGAGCAATACTAACCCGAACACAACTGGAGGAAACTATTTACGGCTGGAACGAGGAAGTCGAAAGTAATGCAGTGGACTTTTTGATACACGGCATTCGTAAAAAGCTCGGTGTTGACGCAATTAAAAATGTGCGCGGAGCAGGTTGGATGGTGGCCCGTAACGCATGAAAAATTCCCTGCAAGGAAAATTATTTTCCTGGCTCAGCATCGCCATACTGATCATTAGCTTGTTGGCTTCAGGCATTTCATTCTGGCTGGCCTTTAACGAAGCGCAAGAATTTCAGGATGATGCACTACGCCAAATTGCCCTGTTGGTTGACACCTCAAAAACTCCACTCGATGAAGAACGTATCTTGGAATCAATGGATAGTGATCCCAAGCGCATTGTGGTACAGCCAGTAATTTCATCGCCCGCCTCACTTCCTCCATTACTTAAACTTCCCGAGAATTTATCTACTGGATTTCACACTCTTGAGATTGAAGGTTTTCAATGGCGCGTTTACATCTACGCTACCATTTTAGGTAACCACGTTGCCGTTGCTCAAGAGGCAAGTGTACGCAAAGCAATGGCTCGCGAAAGCGCCCTACTCACTTTATTGCCTTTGCTGGTATTGATTCCGATACTGATTTTTGTTTCTCATAAAATTATTAAGGTTGAAATGTCATCACTTCGCACACTCGCAGAAATAATTGATATACAGGACGAAGATCGCTTGTCTGTGCTGCCAACCGGGAAAATACCCAACGAGGTTGCCCCTTTCATACATGCCATCAATCGATTAATAGAACGTGTCAATCTGATGAATGAATCACAACGCCGTTTCATTGCTGATGCCGCACATGAATTACGCTCACCGCTGACTGCACTTTCGTTGCAAGCACAAAATATAGAAAGAACTGGTTCATTTGCCATCAGCAAAGAGCGCATGTTGCCACTTAAAGATGGGTTGGAGCGGTCACGCCACCTGCTTAACCAATTACTGGATCTGGTACGACAACAAGCAAGCAAAGCCAACCTGATCTCGGTGGATGTAGCATCGGTAGCGCTGACTGTCATCGAAGAAATTATGCCTATCGCAGATGCAAAAAAAATTGATTTGGGATTATCCCAGGAAGCAACTGTACAAATAGATGCCGATGCGTCAGCTATTAAGTTGATGTTGCGCAATGCTGTGGATAATGCGCTACGCTACACCCCAGAAGGGGGAGAGGTGACGATTCGCGTTGGTTGCGAGAATGACATTGCCCTTATCGAAGTCATCGACAATGGTCCAGGTATTCCGGAAGCAGAGCTTGAGCGGGTCTTTGATTCTTTTTACCGATTGCCCGATAACACACAAGCGGGCAGTGGCTTGGGCTTGGCAATCGCCCGCAGCATTGCCGATCAATTCAAAGGTTCGATCTCGCTTAGCAACCGCGCCAGCGGCGCAGGGTTGATTTTTACCTATCGTCAGCGGCAATCACATGGCAAGCTTTAGAAAGAATGATATCCTCAAGGGAGGGTTCAATGTCGACGTGCAGCAGCTAAGTGTATTCGTCCACAAACTCTACTCTGTTCGTAGGAAATGCATTCACCAGTCCTGACCGCCAAAATCACCCGCGCGTGCTATCCAAGCATTACACGTCGGCATCATTAAGGCCTTGAATGCTATACTCTGCGCCAGTTATTTCGACCTTTTAATAATGCACTTTTCACCCACTACCGCCACACTGAATCATCTGCTTACACAGAATAGCTGGGCGTTACTGCGGCTTGCACACTACCCAGGCAAAACGTTGCTATTCGAGATTTATCCATTTTCTTTCTCCTACACTATTTTGGAAGATGGCATGCTGAGCAGCGCCGATCCAACCTCCAGTCCGGATGTGCGGTGTGTGATCGCACCCTCACTGTTACCCCGCCTCGCGTTGCAGGATGAAACTGCGCGCACCGAGATCCGTAGCGAAGGCGATGCTGCGTTGCTTGCAGAGATTTTTTTTCTGTCGCGCAACCTGCGTTGGGATGCGGCGGCGGACTTGAGCGGAATTACTGGTGACATCGCGGCGGAACGCATCGTGCAGGCGATACAAAGCACCCATCAGCATCTTTGTGACGGTACTGTGAATTTTTCGCAGTCATTGGCGGAATATTGGACCGAGGAACGTCCGCTACTGGCCAGACGACAACATGTGTCAGCGTTCATGCAGCAGGTAGATATCCTGCGTGACGATGTGGCACGGCTGGAGCAGCGCATCAATAGACTTTCATCCACTCCAGCTTGCAGGAAATAGAGATCATAGCTGACATGCGTTTATTCCGCCTGATCAAAATTATTTTCGTGTCCCTGCGTTTCGGACTGGACGAGTTTTTGCTTGCTCATGAGCGTTTGCGCTGGATGCGCGCACCACTCAAATTATTATTATTTCTGCGCAACACTTCGAATCCGCGTGCCGTTCGGTTGCGTCTTGCGCTGCAAAAGCTTGGGCCTATTTTCGTCAAGTTCGGGCAGATGTTATCCACGCGCCGCGACCTGATGCCTGCCGACATCGCCGACGAATTGGCCAAACTTCAGGATCAGGTCCCACCCTTCCCCTCAGCGCAAGCTATCGCGTTGCTGGAAGCCACTTATCAAAGGCCATTGAGCAAAGTATTTCTAAGTTTTGAGGAAACTCCAGTAGCCAGCGCCTCGGTCGCCCAAGTGCATTTCGCGGTGCTGCCGGATGGCAGACAGGCTGCGGTCAAAATCCTTCGTCCTGGCATCAGCCGCGTTATCGCCCACGACATCGCGTTGCTCAAGGTAGTGGCTGATCTGATTGATTGGTTGTGGGTAGATGGCCGCCGTCTCAAGCCACGCGAGGTTATTTCAGAGTTTGAAAAACATCTAGCTAATGAACTTGATTTGACGCGTGAAGCGGCTAACGCGAGTCAACTAAAGCGTAATTTTACTAATTCCAAACTCCTGCTGGTTCCAGAAATCTATTGGGATTATTGCAGCACGGAGGTAATGGTGATGGAGCGCATGTATGGCATCTCTGTTGGCCAGGTGGATGCGTTGCGTAATTCCGGGGTAGATATTCCCCTGCTAGCCAGACATGGGGTAGAAATATTCTATACTCAAGTATTTCGTGATGGCTTTTTTCATGCCGACATGCACCCGGGCAATGTTCAGGTAACGCCCAATGGTCAATATATCGCATTGGATTTCGGCATCATGGGCACATTGACCGACACCGACAAACATTATCTTGCACAAAATTTTATCGCATTTTTCCGCCGTGATTACAGGCGCGTCGCCGAGGTGCATATCGAATCCGGCTGGGCGCCACCCGATACCCGCGTGGATGAACTGGAAACGGCCATACGGGCGGTATGCGAACCTATTTTTGACAAGCCACTGCGTGAGGTTTCGTTTGGTCGCGTGTTGCTACGACTGTTTCAAACTTCGCGCCGATTCGGTATAGAGGTTCAACCTCAATTGGTGTTGCTGCAAAAAACGCTGCTCAATATTGAAGGGCTCGGTCTGCAGCTCGATCCCGAGCTTGATCTATGGAAGACCGCCAAACCATGGTTAGAAAGATGGATGAAAGAGCAAATAGGCTGGTGTGGTTTTCTAAAATCCCTGCGCATAGAAGCACCGAATTACGCTATTCTATTGCCTCAATTACCACGCCTGTTGCACCGTTATCTGACTAATGGAACCGTTAGTCACAATGATGAATTGCTGCAAAAAATTCAACTGCAATATAGCCGTCAAAACACATTTTTAACGCTGCTCGGACTGATGATATTGGGTATTATTTGGTTTGAAATTATGACTTATTTTTAATTGCCCTAAGTATCCGAGCATAATAACTTATGTAATTATCTATAGCAAAACTACGCTAAACTGAGCGATATGCAAACTAAAGTTTTTTCTTCCGAACTTAAAATTGGGATGTTCGTGTCATCACTAGATCGTCCATGGATAGACACGCCATTTATGTTTCAAGGTTTTTTGATTGAAACTGATGACGACATTAGCCAGTTACAAAAATATTGTGAGTTTGTTCATGTTGATTGGGAAAGATCACCAATGCAACAAACCTATCCGAGTACTAATCGGCAAGGTTTATCGGTAACTAAAGCCACTGACAACAAATCGTATCTGAGCTCCGCCAGTCAAACTTCTTCAACAATAGAAAAATCACAACTTCGCAGCAAAAAATATGCTATCCCCGCTGTGAGCAATAAACGTCCCGCCTTTATTCCAAAACATATTGAACTATCCGTATATGTTGATGCCAGCCCCGTAGAAGAAGAAATTGCACCTGCAGTCAAGGCCCATACCCATGCTAACGACGTGTTAAAAAACCTTGTCCAAGACATACAATCTAACAAGCGTTTTGCTATCGAAGAAACTGGCATTTTGATTGAAGAGGTTGTGAGCAGCATGGTGCGTAACCCTGATGCAATGATGTGGGTTACCCGGTTGCGTAAACAAGATGAAGTCGTTTACGGTCATGGTCTTCAGGTTGCTGTTTACCTGGTTGCGCTAGGCCGCCATCTGGGCCTACCGAAACTTTTTCTTGATCAGCTGTGTACGATTGGATTACTACTAGATATTGGTAAAGTAAAATTGCCCAAAGAATTGTTGCTTAAGAAGGGGCGGCTTTCTACTGAAGAATTTGAAACAATAAAAAGTCATGTTCAACTTGCCATTGATATTCTCAAGGAAACACCCGACCTGCACCCCGACGTTCTGCAGGGTATTGCACAGCATCATGAACGGGAAAACGGAAGCGGGTACCCTGCTGGGCTATCTGGAAACGAGATTGGTTTATTCGGACGCATGTCAGCAATCGTTGACTCATTTTCCGCGCTAACAACCCCGCGTACGTACGCGGAAGCGATGCCTGCATATGAAGCCTTGCGCGACCTTAGCAATTTCAATCCAGGTCTTTATCAAGCCACAATGATAGAACAATTTATCCAAGCTATCGGTGCTTTCCCCGTTGGCTCCATGGTTGAATTGTCTTCTGGTGAAGTGGCGGTAGTAATCAGTCATAGTAAAGTGCGACGATTAAAACCGCGTGTTTTGATTATAGCTGATTCGAACAAACTTCCTTCTCCTCAACCAGCTACTTTGGATTTGCTTTACCAGCCACTGATAGTAAACCAAGAGGAACGCTATATTCAACGCGGTTTACCAACGGGTGCTTTTGGTCTTGATGCACGCGAGTTTTATATTTCATGACTAATAAAATGCGCTATATTTAGACGGCACCATGTGGCAACATAAATTAGCACACCCGCACCTCGTCGAGTATCTCCGTCATCAAATTAATATTGCCGAAGGCAAAACAATCGCTGTGCTCATGATCGAGTTACGCCGAACTGTCCGCCTTGATGCGATTACTGGCAAAGTATCCTCACAGTCGATCATGCAGCATGCCGATCAGCTTCTCGATTCCCTACTCCGTGACGCAGATCGCTTTACCCATTTTGATGGTGAAAAAATATTGATCGTATTACCCAATCTTGCTAACAGCGACCATAGTACGTTAGCAACCGTCAAAATTATTTCTGAATTAAGGAAGC
>JBAQWL010000256.1:0-17916 GCA_049298895.1 Gallionella sp. | reverse complement strand
GCGCTGGCATGTGCGGTGGCATCGTCGGGGTGGTATCCATGCAATTCCCTGGCCGCCTCCCGGCCTTGCCCTTTCAACTGGTTTATAACTGCGGCAGAATTTTGAGTTATACCGCAGCTGGCGTTATTGTCGGCGCAATCGGGCAGGGCGGACTGGCACTGAAAAGCGGGGCGCCAGTGCAGCACATATTGTTCGCACTGGCCAGCACCATGATGATCGTCATGGGGTTTTATCTGGCAGGATTTGGGCAGGGCGTGCGCTATCTTGAAAATGCTGGGAGCGTGATCTGGAAAAGAGTGCAACCCTATACCCGTCGATTGTTGCCGGTTGATTCCTTGACCAAGGCATTCTGGTTGGGAGTGGCGTGGGGTTGGTTACCGTGCGGCTTGGTTTATACCGTTTTGTTGACTGCCTTGGCGATGGGTAATGCCTGGCAGGGTGGCCTGATCATGCTGGCGTTCGGTGTCGGAACACTGCCAAATTTGCTTGTGCTAGGCTTGTTTTACGGCAGTGTCAAAAAATTCGCCCAGTCACGTCCAGTTCGCCTGTGTGCCGGTTTGTTTGTAGCGGGAGTTGGATGTTACGGGCTATTTAAATTGGCGACGGGAATGAATTTGACTGATCACTGCTTGTTTTGCCATAGCACTTGATTCGCCCTGTTCAGAACACCCTGCGGCTTGCCGCGGGGGTTCATGATTGTTGGAAATAGGCCTTGTGAACTTCCCTCGAAATTTCGTCTTCCAGTTCAGTAGGTTCGGATTTTACATCATCCTTGAAAGGCAAGAAATCTGGGGAACTTCAAAAATAAAAATTACCCTTGCTGATGTTGAGTTTCAATTTGCACCAGCGGTTCAGTCTCCACATACACCTCACGCTGACGCGTGCGGCGGCGAGGGGCCATAGTCTGATCTGTATGGCTGGACGGAGCGTTTGCTGCCACAGTGCTAATTTTGACAGGGTCGGTCTCGATCTGAATCAGGCTGGGGCCGCTGACAGCCGTTGCAACCGGCATGGCAGATATCATTTCTGCCGCGCTTAGCAGCGTAGTGGTCGTCGGCATGGCTACATACTCGTTTGGTTTTACGAAGCCTTCCGGATAGGCGATATATTCGGTCGGTTTGACAATGGCAGGTGCAGTTGACACTGGTTCGGAGGGTTGCTCCACGGCTTCGCTGTTGGCGGACAACGCGGTGGCGTTTTGAGCTGCACTTTCACGCTGCTCACGTTCACGTCGACCACCGCGACGGCCGCGACGACGAGGGCTTGGCGTGCTACCCGTCCCGGTTGATTCGCTAGCAGCGGTAGCGACCTGGCTTTCCAATATCGGCTTTGCTTCGGCAACAACAGGCGTCACGCTTTGTGGCGCCAAGCCTTCTGTAGCCACACGCGGTGTACGCGGCTGCTTGGATGGACGCGGCTCACGCGGCTCTTGTGACTGGGCGGCGGCTTCGGCCTGGGTTGGTTTGCTGCGCTGTGCATTGCGATCACGACTGCCTGAACCTTCACTACGTTCACCACGCGCACCACGCTCGCGGCGCTTGCCTCCGCCATCACTGCGTTCACCACGTTGCGCACTGCGTGGTTTGCTAATAGCTGGCTTGGCTTTTGGCTGTTCATCCTGGGTATAGGATTTTATCCAGTTGAAGAATTTTCCGAAAATAGAAATCTGGGCTACAACCTTCATCGGTGCGGGCTGCGCTGGGGTGACACCCTGTACTACGGCTTGCGCGCGCGTGGCTTTTTGCTGTTCCTGCGCGGCAGTCAGCGGTTTTTCATCAAGCGGTTTTTCCATCAGTTTGTAACTGGCCTGCAGAACTTCACTGGTCATGTCGTCAAGACGAAGACGGTTGATACTGTAGTTGGGTGTTTCCAGATGTGGGTTGGGTATCATCGTGATTGCCACTTTCAGGCGCGATTCAATGCGATGGATATCGGCACGCTTTTCGTTGAGCAGGAAAGTGGCGACATCTACCGGTACTTGAACATGAATCGCCGTACTGCTTTCCTTCATCGCTTCTTCTTGAATGATGCGCAGGATGTGCAACGCGGATGACTCGGTGCCACGGATGTGGCCGATGCCGCTACAACGCGGACAAGCGATATAGTTGCTCTCGCTCAAACTGGGCTGCAGGCGCTGGCGGGACAATTCCAGCAGTCCGAAGCGCGAGATCTTGGCGGTCTGCACACGCGCACGGTCATAGTGCAGCGAGTCACGCAAACGGTTCTCCACGTCGCGCTGGTTGCGGCTGTTTTCCATGTCGATGAAGTCGATCACGATCAAGCCGCCCAAGTCGCGCAAGCGCAATTGGCGGGCAATTTCTTCGGCAGCTTCAAGGTTGGTATTGAATGCAGTGGCCTCGATGTCAGAACCTTTGGTGGCCCGCGCCGAGTTGATGTCGATGGCGGTCAGGGCTTCGGTGTGGTCAATTACGATTGCGCCACCGGAGGGAAGGCGCACTTCACGCGCATGTGCGGATTCGATCTGATGTTCGATCTGGAAGCGCGAGAATAGCGGAACGTCATCCACATAGCGTTTGATGCGACTCACGTTGTTCGGCATCACCGTGCTCATGAAAGCCAGGGCTTGCTGATAGACTTCTTCGGTGTCGATCAGAATCTCGCCGATCTCAGGGTTGAAGTAGTCGCGGATGGCGCGCACTACCAGGCTGCTTTCAAGGTAGATCAGCGACGGCGCTTTTTCGGATGCTGCGGCGCCTTCAATCGCATCCCATAATTGCTTGAGGTAGTCGAGGTCCCACTGCAGTTCCTCTTCGTTGCGTCCGATACCGGCGGTGCGCGCGATGATGCTCATGCCCTGCGGCACTTCAACATGCGACAGCACTTGACGCAACTCGTCGCGTTCTTCGCCTTCTATACGGCGCGATACACCACCGCCGCTCGGATTGTTCGGCATCAGTACGATATAGCGGCCTGCCAGGCTGATGTATGTGGTCAGCGCTGCACCCTTGTTGCCGCGCTCGTCCTTTTCCACCTGTACCAGCAACTCCTGGCCTTCACGCAAAGCTTCCTTGATCGAAGGACGATTGCCGCTGCCGGGCTGAAAAAACTGAGGGGAAACTTCCTTAAACGGCAGGAAGCCGTGCCGGTTGCCGCCGTATTCGACGAAACAGGCTTCGAGGCTGGGCTCAAGGCGGGTGATGACTGCTTTGTAGATGTTGCTCTTGCGTTGCTCTTTGCCGGCGGTTTCAATGTCGAGGTCGATGAGTTTCTGACCGTCAACAATGGCGACACGGAGTTCTTCCGGTTGTGTCGCATTGAATAACATGCGTTTCATTTTATCGTCTCCCGCGCTCTGACACGGGCGAGACCAGACTACACGCGGTTAGGCGTGCCAGATGAGATCAACAGTTAGCAATCGTGCAAACAGTAAAGTAATGTGCAATCGGTTGGTCAATTAAGTTCTCTATCAGTAGCTGATCTAAAAAAATTTGTTTACCGGGACTCTTGTATCATGGTTGCGGCTGCAATGCATCCGCTATGCCGACTGTTGCAAAAGTTCCTCGGGTTTGTGATTCAGCCATGGCTGAATCACGGAAAATCCTCAGGTGCTTTGAGCGCGTAAATCAATTACTATCACTGCTGGTACCGGTGAGTGATATTAACCGGGCTGCGGCTGGAAGGGTGGCGGTGGTGACAACTTCTCAAGCCCGCAAGGGCTTTGAGAATTGCCTGCCTTTGGTACATTGCACCGTCGCTTGTGCCAAACAACAGTTGGCGGGGAATCTCTTCCCAAACTTACCCAATCCAAAAACGCGCGAGCGACGAAGTATAAGCAAAATGAATGGTTTAAGCAAAGACTCTGTGAATTTTGTGGAAATCGATGAAAGTGGCGAATCGCAGCGCATCGACAATTTCCTGTTCAAATATCTCAAAGGCGTGCCCAAAAGCCATATTTACCGCATTCTGCGCGGCGAAGTGCGGGTCAACAAAAAGCGCATTGACCAGACCTACCGGCTGAAATTGGGCGACCTGCTGCGCATCCCGCCGATCCGCGTGGCAGAAAAACACGAAGTCGAACAGAAACACATTCCGGCGGTGGAATTCCCGATCATTTACGAGGATGACGCACTGGTGGTAGTGAACAAACCGGCTGGGGTGGCGGTGCACGGCGGCAGCGGGGTGAGTTTCGGGGTCATCGAGCAAATGCGCCATGCGCGTCCGCAAGCCAAGTTCCTAGAGTTAGTGCACCGACTCGACCGTGAGACTTCCGGTGTGTTACTGCTGGCGAAGAAGCGTTCCGCGCTGACCGCGATGCACGAGATCATGCGCGAGGGTAACAGCGACAAACGTTATTTAACGCTGGTGATGGGGCAATGGAAGAACCTCAAACAGCACGTCAAATTGCCGTTGCACAAATTCGACACACCGCAGGGCGAAAAGCGCGTGATGGTTAGGGAAGACGGGCAGGCCTCGCATACCATCTTCGCGCTGCAAAAAAGCTGGCCGGAATTTACTCTACTGGAAGCGCAGCTCAAGACCGGGCGCACTCACCAGATCCGCGTACATCTCGCGCACCTCGGTTTTCCGATCGCCGGTGACGACAAATACGGCGACTTCGCGCGCAACAAGGCACTGGCAAAGGTGGGGTTGAAACGCATGTTCCTGCACGCCTACAGCATCGCTTTCGCGCATCCGTTGACGGGGGAGACTATGCGGCTGGTTGCGCCGTTGCCGAAAGAGTTAGAGAGTTTTATTGCGAAACTGGATGCGGGGGCTTGTTCGGCCAAATAATCCATTTTCCGCAATTCCCCCTCACTTTGCAGGGGCAGTCCCATTTTGCCTGATCATACGTTGTGAAACCCCTGATTCGCCCTTACGATGAAAATCAATTGTGTTTTCCTATGCAATGACTATTGGCAGAATTTTAACGTTTCTATAAATTAGAGTTTTTCAACACAATAAACTCAAAGGCGATACTCGCCTTTCGCACCAACATCGAAAATTATCAGCGCTGCTTCAGCCCCACCTCAAACTGTGCTATCGGTACCGGCTTGCCGAACAGATACCCTTGGAAGTGAGTGCAGCCCATGTCCAGGAGGAGTTGTCGTTGCGCTTCCGTCTCCACCCCTTCGGCGATGACATCAAAATTCAAGCTTTTTGCCATGGCAATGATGGTCTGCACAATGGCTTTATCGTTGCTATCTGTGGCTATATCACGCACGAACGATTGGTCGATCTTGAGCTGATCGAGCGGCAGCCGTTTGAGGTATTGCAAAGATGAATAGCCGGTACCGAAATCGTCCAGTGAGAACTGGACACCGACTTCGTTCAATGCGTTCATGGTCGCAATGACACCTTCGATATCCTCCAACAACAAACTTTCGGTGAGTTCCAGCTTGAGTAACCCAGGGGTGACAGTATGATGTTGCACGGTAGCTAGCACCTGAGCCACGAAATCAGTCTGGCGAAACTGCCTGGCACTCACGTTCACCGCCAGCACCAGGTCACGGGTGAGCGCCTCTTGCTGCCATGCCTTGATCTGGGCGCAGGCCGTCTCCAGCACCCATTGGCCTATGGGCAGGATCAGCCCGGTTTCTTCAGCCAGTGGAATGAATTGCATGGGTGGCACTAAACCCCGTTCGGGGTGCAGCCAGCGTATCAATGCCTCAGCGCCCAGGGGGCGGTACGAACTGTCCACTTGAATTTGGTAATACAGCTGGAATTGTTGCTGCTCAAGTGCTTTACGCAATTCGGCTTCGAGGACAGAACGATCATTGATGGCAATTTGCATCTTTGGATCGAAGAAGCGCAGGGTGTTGCGGCCGTCTTTCTTGGCCTGATACATGGCGATGTCGGCTTGTTTCATCAACTCATCTATTGTCTTTTGATTGCCGGTAAACAGTGTTGCACCGATGCTGGCAGTGCCGTGGTATTCGTGTATGGAAAGCAGATAAGGCTGGTTTAGTTTATCCAGAATTTTCTCACCGACAATTTTAGTACTGGTCGCCGCTTCAAGGATTTGATCACTCAAGTCTTCCAGCATCACCACAAATTCGTCCCCCCCCAAACGTGCTACGGTATCAAATTCTCCTAGCCGTGCTACTGCATCATTCTTGCGCAGGCAGGACGTTAGGCGTAGCGCGACCTGTTGCAACAATATATCTCCGATATCATGGCCAAGCGTGTCGTTAAGCGTCTTGAAATGATCCAGGTCAATAAACAGCAACGAACCTGTGCGTCGGCTGCGTGAACTGAAAGCCAAAGCTTCCGCAAGTCGCTTAATAAGCATCCGCCGATTAGGTAGTTGTGTGAGGGGATCATAGAAAGCCAGCTTCTGTATCTCTGCTTCTGCCGCCTTACGTTCAGTAATATCTATATGTGTGCCCACATAGTGAGTGACTGCTCCATCAGCAGCCTTGGCAGCCGTAATGCTTAGCCACTTGGGGAAGATTTCACCATTTTTGCGCCTATCCCAGATTTCACCCTGCCATGTTCCTGTGCTATGAATACTTTTCCAAATCGCTGCATAAAATTCCTTATCATGACGTCCCGAACTCAGTATGCGCGGATTCTTGCCCGTCACTTCTCCAGCGCTATAGCCGGTGATGTTCTGAAAGGCCTGATTTACCTTGACGATAACGCCTTTGGCATCGGTGATCATGATACCTTCCTGCGTCTCAAAAGCTGTGGCTGCAATGCGAAGCTGATCCTCTCTGTCACGTATCCGATAGTAAAAATAGATGGCATAGCTGAGCAGTAGCATCGCCACCAACAGCAACAGCAACCGGAAAATTCCAACCGTATTCTGCTGCGCCTGGTAATGTTTCAGATAAAGCTGCTCCAGCTTCGTGCCAAGACCCTCTTTTCCCTGCGAGCTGAGCTGTATGAGCAATGCCGATATTTCACCCTTGTTTGATGCAACACTCATGGTATGCATCAAAATTAATCTCGCCGATGCTTTAATGCCCTCCGGCAAGTTTGCTATGCTCCTATCGGCCAGATCTATGTGCTGTTTCAGCGATTCACGCACCTGTTCCCCCTGATCGAGTGTGATCAACAGGATGTCTCGAACCAGTAATTCAAACGGGTCATGCTGCGATTCCGGCAGGTTTTCCAGCACCATATTGGCTTGATGTGGCAAATAAAGGAGGGAGTTTTTTAACACCGCATCGTGCGACTTAAAATCTTCCAGCGCGGCCGATTTCCGCTCTATCTGTTGGTGCAACAGGTTCAACTCACGCAGGATCTCCGGGGTATCCGGCAATACGCCGTTTTTTTGGTGTTGTGCCAACTCGTCAGCGAGCGTCAGTATGCGCTGCATGGTGGCAACTACCCCGTCATAATTGTGGTGCAGCTGGTAATGGTTTAGCAACACCGCTTCCCCCAACTCGGTGTCGCGCTGTTGCAATTCGCGCAAATCGCTGATCAGCGCATTATGCTTATGTGGATCGACTGGCTGTGCCTCGAAGAACAAAAGCAGTAAAACAATTGCCGCCACACCGAACAAAATCAGTTGCCAGAAACCTTTTTTTGCAATGAGGCGTTGAGCAAATATTTTCATTTGCTTGCCTCTCCCTGATAGAAGCCCGTCAACGTGTTCAGAAACCTCACTATCTTGTCGATTTCATCTTTGCTCAGATTTACGCCCAATTGGTATTCCGCCATCACTGCTACAGCCTGCTCCAGTGTGCTCGCTGAAGCATCGTGAAAATAAGGTGCGGTCAAGGCCACATTACGCAATGATGGCACACGGAACTCATAACGATGCTCTTCAATTTGGGTGACGTTATAGCGGCCATAATCCATTACCTGCACATTGCCCCGATGTTCAAAGTAATTTTTGAGCAGGCCGAGTTTCTCATACATGTTGCCGCCGACATTCCTGCCCTGATGGCAACTGATACAACCAAGGCTCTTGAACAACTTGTAACCGGCCAACTCTTCTTTATCTAAGGCTTCTTTTTCGCCGCGCAAAAAACGGTCGAATTTTCCATTCGGTGTGATCAGCGAGCGTTCGAAAGTGGCGATCGCATCCTTAACGGTTGATGGCTGGATGCCCTCCGGATAGATAGCCGCGAAATCACGGCGATAATTCTCATCATGTTCCAGCTTGCCGGTCACCTCGCCCCAGTTTGAGTCCATTTCAAGAGGATTATTTAAAGGAAAATCGATCTGGTCTTCCAGTGACGCGGCGCGTCCATTCCAAAACTGTCTGAAATTGAACCCGCTGTTGAACACAGTCGGAACGTTAATATTGCCCTCTTGGCCGCCTATACCAAACGGTCGCGGCAAACTGTCCATGCCACCGTTGGCCAAATTATGGCAATGCGCACAGGAAATCGTATTATCGGAGGAAAGTTGTGGATCGTGGAACAAGCGACCACCCAACGCAACTTTGCGTGCGTCCAGCTTCAAATCAAGCGGTATTGGCGTGATCGGCTCACGACCGCCAACCACCAGGTTGCTTGGCGCAGTATAGCCTTGCCGCACACTATAAATGGAGTTCAGATACCAAAAAAGTACTGTTCCACACAGAGCCAGTCCGGCTAAAGCCAGCATCAACCAACGCCACTGTCTAAGCATGATGCCTCCCTGCCTAAAAAATTAAATTGTGGAATCAGACCAGTCAATTTCGCAGCTTAAATGTCAGCAGATTTGACTTGAACAATTCCAGATTTTAGAAAGAGTATATGTGATAGATTAGTGATGCATAGTATATAGATTTGCCAACATGGATCAGGCTTTCATTAGGGCTGATAGTAACTAAATTTTACATTGTAATGACAACCGTTGGCACATAGCGGAGATTGTCGTAATGATTTTAAGTCATTGCTTTTCATTTCCCTGACGAAGTTGTCTTTAGTTGTAGTCTCAACTCCTAGTCTTGGTCAAAAACACCGATACTTCATCGCGGTCGTGATAAAGCTGCTTCGCCATCATGCGGTAATTGATACCTTCTTCATCCAGTTGTTTGCGGATGCCACCCAGTGCGCTATCGAGCGCGGCGACGCGCTGCTTCATAGGCAGTTTCAAATTGAAGATCGCGTGTTTACACCAACCTGCCGCGAACCATACACCGATCAGGGTGGCGACTTTGGACGGTTTTTCCACCATGTCGCATATCAGCCAGTCCACCGTTTTGCGCGGCACGTATTTGAAGCCATCCTGTTTGAGGTGTTGCACCAGCGGATGATTTATAAGCGCGCCCTTCATCGGACCGTTGTCCACTGCGGTCACGCGGATGCCGCGCTTCACCAGTTGCCAGGTCCAACCGCCCGGTGCCGCACCCAGATCCACTGCGTGCATGCCTGATCTCAATAAGCGCGTCTGTTCGCTGCGATCCATAAACACCTCGATTGCCTCGGCCAATTTCATCGTGGATCGGCTAGGTGCTTCGGCGGGCATGGATTGACGGATGATGCCCATGATGGCAGCCGCACTGTTATGCGGATCGCTGCTGCCGATCTGCACGGAGGATTTATCGGGAAAGAAGACATGCAAGCGGGTTGAGTGGGGAATATCTTGCAACCGGCCATGCTCACGTAACGCGGACTCCAGCAAAGGTTGGAATCTTCGCGTAAAGGCCGTTAACAATTTACCCGCGTTGGTGTCCGGCACCTCAATCCACAGCGTGCCGAATGTGCCTGGCATGGCAGCAATGGCATCAAGTATCGGCGTCAGGCGGTCGCGCTCCGGCAATACGGCAATGCTGTGATGCAATCGGATCAGCTGGCGTGTGAAAATGAGTTCACGATAGGACAGCGTTTGATCGTTGAGAGCAACGACGACATAGCCGCTGTCGGCGAGGATGGCGGGTTGCTCGGTAGCTATGATAGGCTTTTGTTGCTTGGCCTGACGCAGTGCTTCCTGCGCGCAATCCTGCTCGAAGCCGGGGCGGCAATATAACAACCAATTGGTTGGAAAAGGTTTTGTCATGCGCGCATTGTGGCATAGGTTGGGTGCGCAGCCTGAAGGTGGTAATATCCGCGCCTTGATTTTTTGGTGGTGAGCATGGCAAATCGCTACGATTTGATCGTCTTCGATTGGGACGGCACGGTGATGGATTCGACAGCAGTGATCTCGGGTTCGATCCAGGCCGCATGCCGTGATCTGGGCTTGGCGGTTCCTGATGATGAGACCGCGCGCCATGTGATCGGTCTGGGTTTGTCCCAGGCGTTGCGCTATGCTGTACCTGATCTGCCGGAGGAGATGTACCCCGATCTGGTTGCGTGTTATCGCTATCATTTTCTGGCACAGGATGAAAACATCCTCCTGTTCGACGGCGCAAAAGAGACAATAGCGGAGCTGCATGACGCAGGTTACTGGCTGGGTGTCGCGACCGGGAAAAGCCACGCAGGGTTGAACCGGGCACTGGAATCCTCCGTGATGAAAAGTTATTTTCATGCGACGCGCACGGCGGATCAGACACTCTCTAAACCCAACCCCGCCATGTTGTTTGAGCTAATGGACGAGCTGGGTGTCAGTGCCGAGCGCACCCTGATGGTGGGTGACACCACGCACGATGTGCAGATGGCGAAAAATGCCAAGGTGGATGTGGTGGCGGTAGGGCACGGTGCACATCCACCGGAACAATTGCAGGAACTGGATCCGCTCGCGCTGGTGGGAAATTTTACCGAATTGCGTGCTTGGTTCAGAGCCAACGCGTAACTAATTTTATAAGGAATTGCAATGTCAGAGCAAAACAACAACTGGGAACGCGGCGTGCTGGAAAAGCTGGCCTTGTCGGCCTTGCAGGAGCAGCGGCGTGCGCGGCATTGGGGGATATTCTTCAAAACGCTGACATTCGTCTATCTGTTCATCATCCTGTTCATCTTTATGGGCTGGATGGGAAGGAATGAGACCACGTTGGGTGGCGGCAAGCACACCGCACTGGTGGATATGCAAGGCGTGATCGCGGCGGATAGTACAGCGGGCGCCGACAATTTGATTCCCAGCTTGCAGGATGCGTTCAAGGACAAAAACACTCAGGGTGTGATCCTGCGCATCAATAGCCCCGGTGGTAGTCCGGTACAAGCCGGGCAAATCAATGACGAGATCCGCCGTTTGCGTGCCCAGTATCCGGCCATTCCGCTGCATGTGGTGGTGGATGACATCTGCGCCTCCGGCGGCTATTACGTGGCAGCAGCGGCGGACAAGATATTTGTGGACAAAGCCAGCTTGATCGGATCCATCGGCGTGTTGATGGATGGTTTCGGCTTTACCGGAACGATGGACAAGCTCGGCGTGGAGCGCCGTTTGATTACGGCCGGTACCAACAAGGGTTTCCTCGATCCGTTCTCTCCGGCCAAGGCGGCGGATCAGGAATATATCAAGCAGATGCTTGGGGAAATCCATCAGCAATTCATCGATGTGGTGAGAAAGGGACGCGGCAAACGTCTCAAAGAAACAGCGGATACATTCAGCGGCCTGGTGTGGAACGGACAGAGGGGTGTGGAGATGGGCCTGGCAGATGGTTTTGGCACCCTGGAATCGGTGGCGCGCGATGTCATCAAGGCTGAAAAGATTGTGGATTTCACCACCAAGGAAAACTTTGCTGATCGTCTGGCTAAAAAACTTGGCGCGGGGGTGATGGGCGCGTTAGGGTACTCGACGCAGGGTGGGGTTTCGTTGCGCTAGTCGTATGTCATCCTGGTTTGATTAACTGCTCGAGAAGCTCGTCAAGGTCAGTAATTGATGGCAAGCATTGCGTCCCTTGGCATAGCCAAGCGGTGGTTTTTTCTCCATGCGGTTTGTCTAGTACGTCGGGCAGGTCTGCAACATCATCCGCCAGCACTATCGTCATCACATCGGGCAGGTAGCGTGATCGCAAAGCATTCTGCCAGGCGCTGGCCGCTCCGGCTGCTCCGCGCAACACCAGCACTGCAGAAGGCTGCAAACATTCCGCGAGTGCCGTGCACAGACTGCTGTGATATCCGGCGGCTTGTTGCAGTGCCGGAAAGAACAACTTGAGGCTGCGTTCCGCAGCTTCTGCATATGTGGTCTTGCCGGTCAGTGCAGCCAGGCGAAGCAAGGCATGCGCGGCGATGCCGTTGCCGGACGGGGTGGCGTTGTCCTGCCCGATCTTATTGCGCTGAATCAGCACTTCGTGGTCATGGCTGGTAAAGAAAAAACCGCCGTTTGGCTGATCTTCGAAGCGCGCCAACAACGTATCGGCAAGTTGCACGGCAAAGGCCAAATCGGCGCTGCGAAATTCGGTTTGCATCAGTTCCAGCAATGCGTTCAGCAAAAATGCGTGATCATCCAGATAGGCGTTCAGGTGTGCTTTTCCATCTTTATACGTCGCCAATAATCTGCCATCGCGCCACAAAGTGCTGCGCACGAAATCCATCGCCCGTTGCGCCGAATCCAGCCTGTCGGGGCGATCGAACACCCGCGCGGCACGCGCCATGCCGGTTATCATCAAGCCGTTCCACGCAGCGAGGATCTTTTCATCTCGTCCCGGACGGATGCGCTGCTCGCGCACGGCGTACAATTTTGTTCGTGCGCTTCCCAGCAGCGCGTCGGCTTGTTCTGGAGAAATGTCCATGCGTAGGGCGATTTCCGCAAGCGGCGTGCAGACGCGCAGATTCCACGCATGATGCTCGAAATTCGTCGGACGGTTCAGGCCGTAGTATGGCTCAATCAGCGCGTATTCATCATCATTCAACAACTGGCGGATCTCGTCGCGCTGCCACACATAAAATTTTCCTTCCTCATGTTCCGAGTCGGCATCCAGCGAAGAGTAATAACCGCCTTCCGGGGATTGCATCTCGCGCAGCACCCAGGCGGCGGTCTGTTCGACGACATGCGCAAGCAATGGATCATTGCCGCTTTGCCATGCATCGCAATACAGGCCGAGCAGCAGGCCGTTGTCATACAGCATCTTTTCGAAGTGCGGAATGTCCCATACATCGTCCACGCTGTAACGGCAGAAACCGCCGCCGAGCTGGTCATACAACCCGCCGTGCGCCATCTGTTGCAGGGTGTGAAGCACGATGCGCCGGGCTTGTTGATCATCGGTCACCTGTGCGCGGCGCAGCAGCAGATCAAGTTTGGCAGGGTGCAGGAATTTCGGCGCACCACCGAAACCGCCATGAACGCTGTCGTAGTTTTTCTTGTGTTGCCGCACTGCGAGTTCCAGCGGCTGATCATTCAGCGATACCTCGGAATGGCTCGGCTTGGGCAGCATCTGGGCGAGAGCGGCGATCAGGTGTTCGCCTTGGGTGGCCAGCTCTGCGCGGCTCTCCGCATAGACTTGAGCCACACGAACCAGCAGATCGGGAAAGGCGGGCAGGTTGTAGCGCGCCTGCTTCGGAAAATACGTACCGCCGAAGAACGGCGTGCCGTTCGGGCTGAGGAACATCGTCAACGGCCAGCCGCCGTTGCGCTGTGTCAGCATGTGATGGGCTGACTGGTAGACCTGGTCGAGGTCGGGGCGCTCTTCGCGATCCACCTTGATGTTGATGAAATGCCGGTTCATCACTGTGGCGACGTCGGCATCCTCGAACGATTCATGCGCCATGACATGACACCAGTGGCAGGCCGAATAGCCTATCGAGAGCAGTATCGGTTTGTCCTGTTCGCGGGCCTGACGCAGCGTGTCCGGATTCCACGCATACCAGTCCACCGGATTGTCCGCATGCTGCTGCAGATAGGGGCTGGTTTCCTGGGCGAGTCGATTAGGCATGATGTCAGCGCAGTAAAGGTTGTAGCTCCTGCAGCACATTGCGCATAATTTTTGGTTGAGCGGCGGCGGCGGGGTGCAGATTGTCGGGCTGGAATTGATCTGCGGCAACGCCTTCCAGCAAGAACGGCAATAGCCTGACGCGGTATTTTTGGGCAAGGCGCGGATATAAGTTCCAGAATTGTGTGATGTAAGGTTCGCCGTAATTCGGCGGCAGCTTCATGCCGACCAACAGCACCTTGGCGTTGGCACGCTGCGCCTGTGCGATGATTGCGCCAAGATTGGTTTCGGTATTTTTTTGGCGGTAACCGCGCAGGCCATCGTTTACGCCGAGCTCTACGATCACGATATCAGGGCGATGTTGTTTCATTGCTTGGGCAATGCGCTGCCTGCCGCCCTGTGCGGTCTCGCCGCTGATGCTGGCGTTCACGATGCTGAAACCGGGATGAGTGCTTTTTAGTTGCTGTTGCAGCAGGTTGACCCAACTTTTTTCTACTGCGATCCCGTATCCGGCTGATAAACTGTCACCGAACACCAAGATATTCTTCGCGGCAATCGCGTTATGCGGCAGGCCAAAGCAAAGTGCCGCGACCAGTAAAATAGTTTTGAAGGGGAAATTTTTCATGGCAGCGATTGTGCAGGCAATCAGTCTCGGTAAGCAAGTGTTAAGCGGCGAACAGCCGTTGACAATATTGCACGATGTTAATTTCGCGGTAGAAGTGGGCGACAGTCTGGCGATCCTTGGCGCATCCGGTTCCGGCAAGTCCACCCTGCTTGGATTGCTGGCCGGGCTGGATGTGCCGAGTAGCGGTAACGTGCGCCTCAACGGTGCGGATCTGTTTGCACTGGACGAGGACGGGCGCGCCAGGCTGCGCGGCGAACTGGTGGGCTTCGTGTTCCAGTCGTTCCAGTTGTTGCCCGCGCTGAACGCTCTGGAAAACGTCATGCTACCGTTGGAGCTGCGCGGTGACGCAAAAGCAAGCGAACGTGCCAGGGTGGTGTTGCATCAGGTCGGCTTGAGCGAACGCGCGCACCATCTGCCCAAGCATCTTTCAGGCGGGGAGCAACAGCGTGTCGCGCTGGCGCGCGCGTTCGTCACCCAGCCGAAAGTTTTGTTTGCCGACGAACCGACCGGCAATCTCGACGCCGCAACCGGCGCGCAAATCATTGAGTTGATGCTGGAACTGAATCGCGCGCAGGGCACCACGCTGGTGTTGGTGACACATGATGAAGCGTTGGCGCAAAGATGTGGTAAACAGCTGCGCCTTGCTGCGGGGCGAGTGGAGTAGAACGAAATGACGGCTCAAC
This sequence comes from Gallionella sp., assembly GCA_049298895.1. GTDB lineage: Bacteria > Pseudomonadota > Gammaproteobacteria > Burkholderiales > Gallionellaceae > Gallionella. Next base: position 2,963 of record JBAQWL010000256.1, on the reverse strand, counting down.
CTTTTAATCCTTGAAACTAAATGGTGGTTTTATGAAGCCAAAGACACAGCGAATGTTTTCGGGAAAGCATCGATATCACAAATATGATATCGCAACGGGTCAACTTGAGACTGCAATTAGACTCTTTCTAGTAGATGGTTGCGATATGTTTTCTGCAGTCACTCTTGCGGCAGCGGCTGGCGAAATACTCCACCAATTAGTATTAAATGATGGGAAGAAACCGTTTGTAGACTACGTTGTTAAAGTGAATGATTTTAAAAATCCCGGCAAAACACCAAAGCGTTCTTCAATTATTTCGCACATCCACAACATTCTGTCGATTAATGCACTAAAACACCATGATGAGAAGACTGATGCATTTGTTGAATTTGATGCGGAGGAATGTGCATTAGCTGCAATCCTAAAGGCTATGGTGGACTATAAGACCTTAACAGGCAAACACACAGAGTCTATGGAGGCGTTCCTTGCGTGGACATACTTGAACTTAGATTCCTCAAAGATAATGGACGACTATAAGAAGGCTCCTGATAAGCTTAAAGGCCTCTAAGAATGAACCTCTTTCGCCTTTCCCTCAATCTCCTGCGCCGCGACTGGCGCGCCGGGGAGTGGCCTGTGCTGTGTATTTCCCCTCTCACACTTGTGGGAGAGGGGTAGGGGAGAGGGCCTATGAGTTTGCTGGACAATGCCAAGACTTTACGCCGCACCCAAACTGACGCAGAGCAGAAGCTGTGGTACCACTTGCGCGCCCATCGTTTCATGGGAAGAAAGTTCAAGCGGCAAAAACCGATAGGTCGTTACGTGGTGGACTTTATTTGTCTGGAAGAGAAATTGATTATTGAGCTGGATGGTGGGCAGCACGCCGACAGTGTTGAATATGATCAGGAGCGCGATTCGTGGTTGAGAAGCGAGGGATATACGGTGCTGCGATTTTGGAATAACGAATTGTTGAATGAAACTGAAAGCGTGATGGAGAGGATACGGCTGGCGCTCTCCAACGAGGCTGTCTCCTCCGAGACCCTCTCCCCTGGCCCCTCTCCCGTAAACGGGCGAGGGGGAGAGGCGTGAACTTCCTCCGCCTCTCCCTCAATCTGCTCCGCCGCGACTGGCGTGCCGGTGAGTGGCGCGTGCTATTGCTGGCGCTTCTGCTGGCGGTGGGTAGCCTCAGCACCGTCGGGCTGTTTGCCGATCGGGTGCGACAGGCGTTGCAACAGGAGGCGCAGAGCCTGATCGGAGCGGATCTGCGCATCACCTCGACGCGGCCTATGCCGCAACCCTATCTGACCGCCGCGCAACAGCATGGATTGAAAACGGTGTCGAGCATGACCTTTCCGAGCATGGTGGTGGCTGGCGAGCAGAGCTTGCTGAGCGAGATGCTCTCGGTCGGGCAGGGTTACCCGCTGCGCGGCAAAATTGTGATCGATGATGGCCGCGAGCACACTGCCCTCGCTATTCCGGCACCCGGCACGATCTGGGTCGACCCACGGTTGTTGCGCCGTCTCGATATACACCTGGGCGACCAGGTCGGTATCGGCAACCAACGTTTCGTGGTGGCCGCAAGCATCACGCGTGATATCGATCAGTCCGTCGGCTTTGTCAGTTTTGCGCCGCGCGTGTTGATGAATGCGCAAGACCTTGCCGCAACCGGTCTGCAACAGGAAGGCAGCCGCATCGTTTATCGTTTGATGATCGCCGGAGATGCTGCGCAGGTGAGCGTGCTACGCGACGAATTGACAAGCAAATTATCCGGCAATGAAAAAATGGAAGATGTGCGCGATGCGCGTCCTGAGATACGCACTGCGCTGGAACGTGCCGAACATTTCCTCGGGCTTGCCGCGCTGACTGCCGCGATTCTGGCCGGTGCGGCGATTGCACTGGCGGCGCGGCGCTTTGTGCTGCGTCACCTGGACGGTTGCGCGGTGATGCGTTGTCTCGGCGCGCAACAGGATCAGGTGCTGCGTCTGTTCCTTTACCAGTTTCTATTAGTCGGTTTCATCGCGGTGTTGCTGGGCTGCGCCCTGGGTTATGCCACGCAAGCCGGCCTGATCTCGTTGATCGAGGCTATGCGCAGCGCGGATTTGCCGCAGCCGACTGTGTTGCCTGCTTTCAAGGCAGCAGCAAGCGGGTTTGCCTTGTTGCTGGGGTTTGCCTTTCTGCCATTGCTGCAATTGCGAAAAGTGTCGCCGTTGCGTGTGCTGCGCCGCGAGCTGGGCGCGCCGCAGGCCAGCACCGGATTGGCTTACGGTCTGGCCTTGCTGGTGCTGGCGGTATTATTCCTATGGCAATCCGGCTCGTTCGCATTGGGTTTGGTGATGCTGGGCGGCCTGCTGGCTGGTTTGCTGTGCTTTGTCGCGCTGGCCTGGTTGGCCTTGCGGAGTATGGCGCGGTACGCACAGCGATTCCAAGCGCAGTGGCGATATGTTTTCGCCAATCTGGCGCGGCATGGGCGCACCAGTGCGCTGCAAGTGGTGGCGCTCAGTCTGGGCGGTATGGCGTTGTTGTTGCTGACGCTGGTGCGCGGCGATCTGATGCAAAGTTGGCAGGACAAGCTGCCAGCGGATGCGCCGAATCGCTTTGTAGTGAACATCCAGCCCGATCAGCTGCAAACCATGCTGGATTTGTTTGTGCGGCAAGCATTGCCGCTGCCGCAGTTGCAGCCTATGGTGCGCGGCAGGCTGGTCGCAATTAACGCGCGTACTATCAGTGGCGACAGTTATTCCGATTCGCGCGCCCGTGGCTTGGTGGAGCGCGAGTTCAACCTTTCCTACATGGAGCAGGTGCCGGAATGGAATGAGTTGGTGCAAGGACAGTGGTGGGGGAACGGTTCAGACGACCCGGCGCAGCTTTCTGTCGAAGAGGGCATCGCTAAGACACTGGGCATCCGTCTTGGCGACCAGCTCACCTATTCGGTGGGGGCTACGCCTTTCACAGCACGCGTCACCAGCCTGCGCAAGGTGCAGTGGGAT
>JBAQWL010000255.1:0-4973 GCA_049298895.1 Gallionella sp. | reverse complement strand
CACATGCACACCCCCAGGTTTAAGAACCCGCATAATTTCTTGAATGGCTTTGTCTGGATGGAAAACATGCTCCATCACATCTTGAGTGATGAATATGTCAAAACATTCATCCGCAAAAGTTAAATGTTCCAGATTTTCACATCGAAAACCATTATGGATGGAGCCCTCAATTACTCCATTGAAATATTGTGAAGAGGAATATTTACTGGCCCACTGTGAAATAAATTGATTGCTTGGCGAGGATTCATGTATCTCTTTTCCCTCCCAATTTTTGATATATCGATTCAATACATAGTTGATATGTCGCTGTCGTGGAATAGAGTGACAATTGCGGCATAAATATTGGTCTCGTAACCATGGCCCCGCAATATAGAACCGGTCATTTCGTCTACAGCAGTGGCAATATCCGGCATTCGATAGCAATACAAGGCGCGCCAGAATTTTCGCTTTTCGCAAAAGTGAACCGGCAATATTACGTAATTTCATAGGGCAACCTTTGATGCAAAAGATAAATTGACCGGAACAATGAACATTGCCGCGCTGATTAGGCTATAGTTGCTGAGTAATATCCATGTACCACAGGTGAGTTTTTTACTTGTCAGCCACCACAACCTTTTCGCCTTGTGTGTGGCTGACAATACTTTGAATTGCCCTGCGTGTTGCATCGAGATAGGCGTAACCATATTTTTTATCAGGCTCCAAATGAGCCCCTTCCGCCCACTCATTCCAGGCATTTACAAAAATCAGCCTTTCTTCAAGATTATTAACCCTCGCACATGTTTCAGTAATCGCGTTTGTAAGCCACTCTTGATACCCCAGAGGCGAACTATTTACGAAGATAGTTGCCTTGCTTTTTCTTCTGGCAGTGTTATCCCAAGTAGGGCAGACACTCCTGAATAATTTGTAGCCGGGGTTCTGGTAATTGCGTGAATGTTGCACAAAAGATCGCCAGTCATAAACGATACAATCAAAATTCGAATATAGAGGCTTAACTGATTTTGTGATGTCAAGCTTGAAAGATCTGATTGGTGGAAACTCGATTGCAGCATCAAATCCATAATCACTCGGATCAACTATTTCGAATGACTGCGTATAGGCAAGATATACTTCACCGATACCAGACTGTCGGCACCATGCTCTCCAACGCTGTGCCGTCTCTTTAGCCGACGGTAACAAGCTTGGCCTGTAAACTAGCAAGAGTGGCTTGCCGTCTATACGTATATAACGCTCATCACGCATATATCGCGCGGCATGCTGAATAAATGCCAAGTCATCTTCTGGCGAATGTTTCTGTTCAATAAGTATTTCTTTTTCCAGACCATCCCAGCGACGGGTCCAATTTTCATTGGCCCAACAGAGACAGAATGGCAAATCAAGATTGCGGTCTTCCAGATAATTTTCAACTGGTTTTTCCAGCAAGAGTTTGCCGCCGAACCAATAAGTGTAGAAACAAAATCCGCCTATGCCATAAAGCTTGGCTAACTCTACCTGCCTGGCTTGAATATTTGAGTTGGTTAAATCGTAATAACCAAACTCACCAGGAATATGTGGCTGGTAGTGGCCCTCGAATTGAGGTTGTGCCGGTTTAACATTATTCCACTCAGTAAATCCCTCACCCCACCATGTATTGTTTTCTGGTATCGCGTGAAATTGTGGCAGATAAAAGGCAATCAGCTTAACCGGCAAACGCTCAGGAAGTTTTGCTTTGAGGAGCGGTACGAATGAATCTGTATTGCGGCCACTTGATAAGCGCGCATTTGTTTGTATCGACATGACGCTATTAGCAAAAGCAATATGCTCTTGCCAATTATGATATGACGCGGTCCTACGAAAAAGGAAAGGAAACATGCCGAATAATCTATGTTTAATTTCCTCTTTAATATCTTTGGAGAGGGGCAGCCTGCGCCACAAGTGCCGTATGATAAGAGATGTATCGTATTGCATTAGTCTGCATACCCGTTTAAAGCTATGCATATTTTTCATAATTTATTCCAAGCATCCATTGTGCATTCCGCGGGTTCAAATTTGAAGTGCAACGCCCGACTTGAAGAATACCTGATTGGGTGTCTGGTATCCAAGCCGTTTTCTGGGTCGGTTGTTCAATCTCTCCATTGCTGTATTGATCTCCTGTTGTGTAATCGTGGTGAAGTCCCTGTTCTTCGGGAAGTACTGCCGTATCAATCCATTGGTGTTTTCGTTGGTACCTCGCTCCCAGGATGAGTAAGGGTGTGCGAAATAGAAGTCAGCCTTCAATGTTGCCGCAATCTCTTCATGCCCGGCGAATTCCCGGCCATTGTCTGAGGTCACGGTGTGTACCTTGCTCACGTATGGCTTGAGTAGTGTGGTCATCGCCTTGCTCACTGCTTGCGCAGTCTTGCGCTCGACTTTGCGGATCAATGTGAATCCCGTTTTACGCTCGACGATGCTCACGATGGCCTGCCGGTGGTTCTTGCCGATGATGGTGTCGGCCTCCCAGTCGCCGATCCGGCTGCGTGTCTCGACGATGGCAGGGCGATCATCGATGGAGAGGCGGTTGGGGATCATGCCGCGCCGATCGATCATGCCGTAGCGTTTCTTGCGCTGCTTCTGACAGCGTAGGTTCTTCCACAGCAGGCCACCTGTTCGCTTATCTGCATAGACTCGCTGATAGACCGTCTCCGGGCTGATGGCGGCGTGCCCGCTGATTTGCTCTGGGCTCCATTGCAGCATGAGCATCTCTTGGGCGAACTGCCAGGTTGCATCGTCTATCGTCCGGGCATTCATTGCACGCCGTTCTACCGATGAATAGTGCGCCTGTTTGGGGCGATAGCCGCGCTGGCCGCAGTTGCGTGCCAACTCCCTGCTGATGGTTGATTCGCTTCGTTCCAACACGTTGGCTATCTCGCTTTGAGTGTGTCCTGCCTTCTTCAAGGCGTAAATCTGGTATCGTTCTTCTTGGGTGAGGTGTGTGTAGTTCATTTTTGCAATTTCGACTGGCTGGTCAAAAAGGCATGGATGCTACCGCATCCTGCCCACCTGACCAGCGTTACTCAAAATTGCACTTCATTCCTGAATTCGCCTTCCATAACACACCCCGTACACCCAGTTAACCAGGGTTTTGGTTCGCGTTTTTAACGCAGGTTAGGATAATCTGTATCTAATGGCCAGCAACCCTACTAGTCTGCTTAAGGCCTATTCGCCAAACTCCCCATCAATATTTTCTTCTCATTCTCCGCCACAACGCCTGGAAATATTTCCAAAACGAATATGGAAGCAGGAATTTCAGGGCAGGCCCGATAGCATTTACGAATTTATCCGTCATGCTTGCCCCATCCTTCCAGATGCGAAACAACTCAATCAGCGCATAAGAGTTACCCAAGGTCGAGCGAATCATTTTCATTCTGTCTCTTCCAAAATCAGCATCACCGGAGGCCGACCTGCCTTCATCATTAAATATTGAAACGACCACGCCCGTATAAACGAAGGGGGTTGCATCACCTACTAATCTCAGGTTGTATGCATAATCGGCTAACCATCGATAATCTATGTTATATGAATATTTCTTGTAAACTTTGCGGGGATAAAACAACGCCTGATGGCAGAAGTTATAACGTATTAACCTGTATTTCGAAAATTTTCCGCCGTAAATATTACCGCTGGTACGTTTGATCACATCCCCGTGATACACAGTATCGGGGCTGATTAACAGGGCCGCGGTTTTGCCAATAGTATCCAGCAGCACATCATCACAGCCAAGAAAAATCAGCCAATCACCCGTTGCAAGCGAACACACCTTGTTCATTGCATCGTATATTCCTTTATCAGGTTCACTGACCAACACAGAGATGTGCGCTGCGTATTCATTCAGAACATCTTGCGTACCATCACTGGAGCCACCATCGACAACAATCAGCTCGATGTTTTTGTAGGATTGAATTACAACACTTTCTAGCGCACGCCTAATATGCTCAATGCCGTTATATACCACGATTCCAATTGATATCGTTGGAAAGACATCGCATTTTTCGTATTGCAGGCCGCCCATCGTTAATACCTATGACGAGCTGGCTGCACTTGCGCGGCTTTTGAATTCTGGCTATATGTTCTCACTGCATCCCTAGGGCAATATTGTATGGTGTTCAAATTAATGCTCTCTTAAGCTTTGAATGTTCGGTAAAAAATTCCATCAACCTGAAGCGTGCGCCCTTGGCTCTGATCGAAGAACGCAGTCTTAAATGACCATAAAACAAAGCCTTCGGCCTCAAGGCGATCGATCACTTCTCGCCATAAATGCTGGCCTTCATAGAGCGGCACCAGAGAGAGCTCCACCAATATCCCTTTGATGTGTGGCAATGTATCACGTGCGCCATCCAATACCTGCCACTCAAAACCCTGTGTATCGATCTTCAGGAAAGAGGCACGCGCATCCTTTAAGTAAGGGCCTGCGACAGCATCTAGCGTTTTGATCGGGACGATCTCCTTCCCTTCATACGCAGATTCGGGCGCGGCACTTCGATGTGATTCCAACATGGGCAAAATGGAACTGCTCTCCGAATTACCCGCAATATTGATCTCCACTTCACCGTCATGATTGCCCAGAGCGCAGCGTGGATACGCATCCCAATTGAGATCACCGGCGCTTGCCTGCAACAACTCGCCGTGTGCCTGCGAGAGCGGCTCGAACGACACGATTTTGCCCGTATACCCGCATTGGCGAATTTCTGTTGCAAACTGGCCCTTGTTTGCACCCACGTCCAAGATCAGATCGATGTCAAATATTCGCATTGAAGAAACGATTTGCATTGCCGTAATCTGCGCAGCAGATGTGGGTATATTACTAGTCCAACAAACCTCAATCCCAAACACATTTCTTAAAATAGCTTTAATAGATTGCTTCATTGGTGTCCGTACTTTTAATTGAAGAGATTCAATTGGTTATTGATTAGCAGCGAGTCCATTTGTATCTCCGTATTTTTAAGTAGTTGATCGAGTGG
>JBAQWL010000254.1:0-6569 GCA_049298895.1 Gallionella sp. | reverse complement strand
GTAGAACGGAGCAGCAATTGAATCGACAATCTTTCTAACCACCTTCTCCACATCCTCACGCTCACTGGCATCATTCAAAATCATCGTGAATTCATCACCGCCGAGGCGCGCCAAGGTATCGCTTTCGCGCACGGATATCTGCAGGCGCTCGGCCACCTGCACCAGCAGCGCATCCCCAATATGGTGTCCCATCGTATCGTTGATTTGCTTAAACCCATCCAGATCGATATACAACAGCGCAATACTGTATTTTTCGCGCTTCGCCAAGGTGATGGCCCGCCCAAGCCGGTCATAAAACAGGGTGCGGTTCGGTAGATGGGTCAGCTCATCATAGTGAGCTAATTGCTCGATACGCTGTAGTGCAAGCTTCTGCTCGCTGATATCGCGTAACATGGCAGTAAAAAAATGCGTATCGCCGATCTTGACCTCAGTCACCGCCAATTCCATCGGAAAAACCGTGCCGTCCTTGCGTACCCCCTGCAATTCTTGGGTCTTTCCGATTATGTGCGCTTGTCCGGTCTGCAAATAGCGCGCGAGATACTCATCGTGACTGTCCCGATGCGGCGGTGGCATCAACAACTTGACATTCTTGCCGAGAACCTCCTCTTCACTATATCCGAATATTTTCTGCGCGGCGCGGTTGAAGGATTGGATGCTGCCTATGGTATTGATGCTGATGATCCCTTCTGCCGCCATTTCCACGATTTTTCCCGACTTGACGCTCTCCAGCTGCAAGGCACGCTCCAGCGGCTTTAGGAATAGAAACCAGAAGAACGGGACACACAGCGAGGTCAGCAGAGCCGAATCGACAATGGCTTCCAGCACGGGTGACTCGTGTAAATTCACGTTATGGAGAAAATACATGACGCCGATTTCGGCGATAAAAACGAATAAGAGCAAATTCAGGAATAATCTCAGCGGACGCGAATCTCTGATTTTACTGATCCAACCGTTGACCATATCTCAACATCTCCCGAATATTTAAGTTTCTAGATACTTTATTCTTCGCTTTGCACTTCAAACCGCTCGTGATAACTTCGATAATCATACTAAGGATCCAACAGTTACCCCTGCTGCGATGAAGAAACCAGATACTACCTCAAAAATCACCCCAATGATGCAGCAATACCTGGGGATCAAAGCACAATATCCTAATCTGCTGCTGTTCTACCGTATGGGGGATTTTTACGAGTTATTTCATGAAGATGCCGTACGCGCCGCAAAGTTGCTCGACATCACGCTGACTCAGCGCGGCGCATCCAACGGCCAGCCGATCAAGATGGCTGGTGTGCCCTACCATGCCGCAGAGCAATATCTGGCAAGGCTGGTAAAACTTGGCGAATCGATTGCGATCTGCGAGCAAATCGGCGATCCCGCCACCAGTAAGGGGCCTGTCGAACGCAAGGTAGTGCGCATCGTCACGCCGGGCACGGTCACGGACTCAGCGTTGCTGGAAGAAAAGCGCGACAACCTGTTACTGGCGCTGCATGAGCGGCAAGACAAGGTGGGGCTGGCTTGGCTAAATCTGGCTTCGGGGCAATTCTTCATATGCGAGGCCGCTGCAGAAAACCTGGCCGCCGAACTTGAGCGACTACAACCCTCTGAAATCCTGCACGCAGAAAACACCAAGCCGCAAGTCAGTATCCACTCCGCTTTAAAGGCACTCCCTGACTGGCACTTCGATTTGGAAACCGCGCACCGCACGTTATGCCAGCAATTCGCCACCCTCGATCTGGCCGGATTCGGTTGTGATGGTTTCACCCTAGGGCTTGAAGCAGCAGGCGCATTGCTCAGTTACGCCAAACTCACACAGGGTCAGCGTATTGCTCACATCCGCAGCCTGCAGATATACAACGCCGATCGCTACGTGTGCATGGATGCCGCGACCCGGCGTAATCTTGAGCTCACCCAGACGCTGCGCGGCGAGTCCGCTCCCACCCTGTTATCGCTACTCGACACTTGCGCCACCAACATGGGCAGCCGCTTGTTGCATCACTGGCTGCATCATCCGCTGCGCGACCGCGCCGCGTTGTGTGCAAGGTTGCAAGCCGTCGAGCAACTGAGCGAATTGCATCGCCAGGTCCACGACCACCTCAAACCCAGCGTGGACGTCGAGCGCATCACTGCCCGCATCGCCCTGCGCAGTGCGCGACCACGCGACCTCTCCGGTTTGCGCGACACAATCGCACAACTGCCACCACTGAATACCCTGCTGGCAGCATGTACTTCACCACTGATGAACACACTGGCTGGCGCACTGCAAGCTGACCATGCACTGGTCGAATTACTGCACCGCATGCTGAAAGTCGAACCCTCCAGTGTATTACGCGAAGGTGGCGTCATCGCCGATGGCTACGATGCCGAGCTGGATGAGCTGCGCAGCATTCAAAGCAACTGTGGTGACTTCCTGCTGGCACTGGAAGCGCGCGAGCGGGCCCGCACCGGCATCACTACGCTTAAAGTGGAATACAACCGCGTGCATGGTTTTTACATCGAGGTGAGCGCAGCTCAATCCGTCAACGTGCCGGACGATTATCGCCGCCGACAGACGCTGAAGAACGCCGAGCGCTACATCACGCCGGAGCTGAAGACTTTCGAGGACAAAGCACTGTCCGCCAACGAGCGCGCACTGGCGCGCGAAAAATTCCTTTACGAACAACTGCTGGACCAACTCGCGCCGCACATCGCGGCATTGCAACGCACCGCCGCCGCGATTGCCGAACTGGACGTGCTCGCCACCTTTGCCGAACGCGCCGCCACGCTGAATTTCAGCGCACCGCAATTTTCCGGCGAGCCGCAAATCAGTATCACCCAAGGTCGGCATCCGGTGGTGGAAGCACAAGTCGAACAATTCACCCCGAACGACACCACGCTCAACGACACGCGGCGCATGTTGCTGATCACCGGCCCGAACATGGGCGGCAAGTCCACCTACATGCGCCAGGTCGCATTGATCGCGCTGCTCGCGCATATCGGCTGCTTCGTCCCCGCACAGGGAGCCGTGCTTGGCGAGATTGACCAGATATTCACCCGCATCGGCGCATCGGATGACCTCGCCAGCGGACGCTCCACCTTCATGGTCGAAATGACCGAGGCCGCCAACATCCTGCACAACGCCACCGAAAAAAGTCTGGTGCTGGTGGACGAGATCGGGCGCGGCACCTCGACCTTCGACGGCCTCGCGCTGGCCTACGCGATCGCCCGCCACCTGCTGGAAAAGAACCGCAGCTACACCCTGTTTGCCACGCATTATTTCGAGTTGACTCGACTCTCGGAAGAATTCACGCAACTCGCCAACGTCCACCTCGCCGCTATCGAACACCAGCACAGCATCGTGTTCCTGCACAGCGTCAACGAAGGCGCCGCCAGCCAGAGCTACGGCCTGCAAGTCGCCGCCCTCGCAGGCGTGCCCAACGATGTAATCAAGACTGCGAAGAAACAACTGCGCAAGCTGGAACAGAACAGCGCCGCGCAGAACCCGCAGGGCGATTTGTTCGACCACAAGGCGGCAGAACCAGAAGAACTGGAAGAGCATCCGGCGTTGAAGTCATTACGCGCAGTGCAACCGGATGAACTCAGTCCGAAGGATGCGCTGGAAAAACTGTATCAGTTGAAGAAGCTGATGTAATTTTGTGGCCATTTTGCGCTGGACTCACGCTTGAAAAGAGCTGATTCTTTAAATGTGGTGATAGCCAGTCATCTATCAGCCCGACATAAATTTCCCCAAATTACCTGCAGAAATGGGCTGGCGACATGCGCTATGAAACGGCGAGTTGCCTCCTGTCGACTTCACTTGAAAGCGAGAGTGGCGTTTACCCTGCGATGCAGTGCTCGTCTACCCAGTCAAGAGTGAGAGTCCTTATAACCACACCTCTTACTATTTCGCGAGAACGAAAAGCGACTATGAAACATCGTTTGTTGATGCTGGGCAATGCACGATGTGACCAACCGAGGCTAAGGTTGTGCGTTGACCGGATCGGGTGGATGGTTATCGCCTGCTGGCGGTGGAATCGAAGAGTTTTCCTCGATCAATGGTTCAACACGTGGGGTAATAGCCATTGGGTCGCTTTCCGCAGACTGCGCGTCCGGAGGTGTTGCAAGGATTGGAGTTACAGGCTGGATTGGTGCTGCCAACTTGGGAGGTTGCTGTATGTTGGATTGAATTTTCGTTGCATTGTTATTTTCGGCAGGTAGCACCGTCTGCGGCTTGCGGACTACCAATGGTGGGGACATTAACGATTTTGCATCGGCTGCCTTCAAAACGGGAGGTGGTTGCGGTACGCTCTTCGGGCTGGCCACCAAGCTTTCGATTTCAGTTTGTAATTGAGTTCTCGGTTGTCTCTGATCGGACGGAGAGGGGGGAATGTATTCTGGGTTGAACGCTGGCGCAGTCACCCGTACCGTTGCACTTAAGCGTGGCACTGCGAATGGTTCGGTTTGTTGTGATGCGAGCCACCCCTGCCAGACTGCGGCAGCTATCGCCACCAGCACCAGCGCTGTCAGTAGCCATGCGCGGCGTTTCCTATCCTGTTCGCGGATGACGCGAACTTTGGCTCTGCCGAAAATCGTATGGGTGATTTTCGCTTTGCCGATGTCTTTACCCATGCCAATTCTTGACTGTGCGTTGGCTGCCAGCAATTGACGGTCTGGAATATCGAATTGGCTGATTTCGTGCCCCATTCTTACTACTCCTTCAAGAATACTGCGCCTCGACGGCTACATGATAACAAGTAATAACCGGGTTAGAACACTATACATGTCTAGTCGCGCCCTGCTGGTGTCTGTCCCTGTCTTGCCGCAGTTGGGTTGGCTGCTTTTTTTGTGTTATGGTTCGGCGAATTATGTTTGAATGGAAGTCATATACTGACAAGTTACCATGACGGAAATAAAAATCAGGCGCATTGCCGTTCTTTAAACAACACCTGCCATGCCGCACTTAGTCGTTTCCATTTCCGGCCATGGCTTCGGCCATGTCGCACAGACTGCGCCCGTCCTGAATCTACTGCATGAACGCATGCCGCGGTTGCACCTCACGGTGCGCTCCGTTGTGCCGCTGTCCCACTTGCGTACAAGCATCCATGCACCATTCGACCATCTACCCAGCGAGGGAGATATTGGCATGCTGATGTCCTCGGCGCTGGATGTGAGCGTTGAAGAAAGTCGCGCAGCTTATCGCAGCTTCCATACAGACTGGGAATCACGTATCGTGGACGAGGCCCGCCTGCTGCGTGAACTCAAGGCGGACTTGGTATTTTCCAACGTAGGTTATCTGCCCTTGACGGGCGCACAGCAGGCGGGCATTCCAAATGCGGCGCTATGCTCACTGAACTGGGCAGACATCTATCGGCATTATATCCATGATGATGCCATCGCCGCGCAGATTCATCGTTGCTACGCCAAGGCGGATGCTTTTCTGCGCGCCACGCCTGGCATGATGATGGGTTCTCTGCCCAATCTCATTCCAGTCGCGCCCCTTGCTGTTGTTGGCAAGAATAGACGCGATGATCTCAACCGTCAGCTGAAGTTATCGAAACTAGAGAAATTGGTGGTAGTCAACTTGGGCGGCATTTCCAGCCGCCTGCCCATCGAGCGCTGGCCGCGTGTCGATGGTGTGCGCTGGCTGGTGCAGGCAAGCTGGAAGGTGACGCATCCTGATGCCATCATCCTCGAATCCATCACGATGAATTTCAACGACCTGCTTGCCAGCAGCGATGCGCTGATCTGCAAGCCGGGTTACGGCAGCTTCGTCGAAGCCGCGTGCAGCGGGGTGCCATTGCTTTATATTAGCCGCGTCGACTGGCCGGAATCCTCCTCCTTGATCGAATGGTTGCAGCAGAATGGTGTATGCCGTGAGGTATCGCGTGATGACTTGGAACGGGGAAAGATTGCAGAAACTCTGGGGGAACTCTGGGAAACGGCACGACCTGAACCGGTCATTCCGGCCGGGGTGGCACAGGTAGCGGATTGGTTGGCTGGGAGACTGGGTATTTAAGTTGGTGAATGAAACGCACCATACTGGTTTGTAACTGTCGATCACAAGGTTTAAGCCACCGGCTTTAGCCGGTCAGCTTTAGCCTTGCAAATTCAGCAAGAGTGGAACCCGCACCACGTTCTTCCTTGCTGGTGTTGCGTGTTTAGCTTGGCGTGAGCAAGAGGACTTTAGTCCTCTGCGCCTAGCTGCGCTAACCCACCAGCTTTAGCTGGTGGTAGTTAAGTAGGTGAATACCCAAAACTGCTGAAAAACGTAGCGCGAGATGGAATAACTAAGTGAGAAAGGTCGAGGAAGCGGAATGTACATTGTGCCTATCGCTTCTCGACCCCGCATTTTCAAGCCTTACGCAACAACGTGCTGTCGAGCCGATAACCAAAGACTAAGTCGGCGTAGTTTGCCAACTTATAACCAGCCACTTGGCTATCGTCTTTTGGTAGCCAAGTAGAATGGCTAGAGTCTGTTGACATTTAGGCCAACCACAAGAAGGTTGCGACGATGGCAATGAAGGATGAAAACCGTTCGGCTAATTTGTCGTAGCGGGTAGCGATACGGCGGAAATGTTTGATGCGCAGAAAGA
>JBAQWL010000253.1:0-11748 GCA_049298895.1 Gallionella sp. | reverse complement strand
ACTGAGGCCTGTCCAGAATAATGTTAAAACCTAAATCTACTGGAATTTGTAGTACGACGCGCTTCCACATACCCAGAAGCATAAATTCTTTCATACGCCAGTACCACTAGACACTTAGAAGTCCGCTTGCTGAGCCGACTAAATACGCTTCAGCAACCCGCCTGCTAAAGCAGGCGGTAGTTAAGCTTAGTTGTAAGTCAATGCTTAGTGCTCGGGTTTAACTATCAGGCCTTTTTGACTTGAAAAATAAGCTGCAACATTTTCAATATCCTGCTTGCTCAGCGATGCAGCCATGCCAACCATGATGGGGTTGTTGCGTCCACCTGTTTGGTATAAGTTCAGTGCATTTCTGATGTAGTCCTCATTTTGCCCGGCAAGTCTGGGAAAATCATGAGAGATGCTATTACCATCCATGCCATGGCATGCAGAGCATATTTCAGTAACCTTTGCCTTACCCGCTTCGATATCAGCGGCATATACATGGCCAGCAACAATACTTAACATGCTGGCAACTATAATAAATTGTTTCATGGATAATCTCCGTTGTTGTCGGTTAATGAGCTTCGGAAGAGTAATAGGCAGCAATGTCAGCTATATCCTGATCGGTCAAGTTTGATGCCATTGCGCGCATTGTTGCAAACTTGCGGTCTCCGCTTCTGTACTGCCTCAAGGCACTGACAATATATTCTTCGTGCTGCCCACCAAGCCTAGGCACTTGATAAACTTTTGGATATGCAGTTTTGTAACCGACCTTGTTATGGCAGCCCTTGCACATAAAGGCCTTTTGTTTACCCACCGCAAAGTTACCCGGCTCAAGTTCGGGCATATTCGGATGCAATTCAGCTTCTTGCCTCAATTCTTCGATTTTGAGACCATAATCTTTAGCTCCCTTTGCGGTTTCAGGATCTCCCTCGGTAGCAAAGAGCGAACCCGAAGCAAACATCAAGCCGCCAAAAATAAGGCCCAGTAATGCAGATTTATTCATAATCCCCTCCCTCTTAAATAAAAACCAAAAATACCCGTCATCAACATAACCAGACGGGTGACTTTATATTATTCTGGGCACCTTCGTCAAGCACCCGTTAACCTTTTAAATACAAGCTACCATGCTAATTTGAGGCTTTGAGTAATATCTTGATGTCTTCAACCAAGGTATCGACACCTTGCCCATAGCTTGCATACAGGCGCAACCTTCCGGCAGGATCATAAATGTAAGTTCCGGCCGAATGGTCGAGGGTGTAATTATCCGGGTGCTTACCCGGCTGTTTCTTGTATACCAGCTTATATTCCTCCGCCGTCTTGGCGATCACTTCGGGCGTACCATATAGGCCGATAAACTGAGGATGAAATGACGGCACAAATTTTGCCAAAATTGCAGGCGTATCCCGCTCGGGATCCAGCGTTGCAAACAACACCTGCACTTTATCAGAATCCGGGCCAATGCGCTCCATCACGGATGCGAGTTCTGCCAACGTTGTAGGGCATATATCCGGGCAATGGATGTACCCAAAGAACAGCACAACGACTTTACCCTTAAAATCGGATAATGACCGCTGTCGGCCCTGGTGGTCAACAAGGTGAAAATCCCTGGCAAAATTTGCTCCGGTAACATCAGTCGACTGAAATGACTGTTGAGATTCGGGCTGTTTACAGCCGGAACCCAGAGCAACAACTGCAAACATTAGCGTTAACTTAAGGAGGGTACGCCCTGAAAACAACATGGGCGCGAAAAAGTTGAAATGCCCAACCGGTTTCATGGCGAATCCACGTCTGTTAAAAGTCATCACTTTCCCGCTGTCTCAGCTTAACATTCAATGCAACCATAGCAACAAGCAGCAACGCCGCAAACGCATTATGCGCCACTGCCAAAGGCAGTGGAAGACTCATCATAACATTGGCAATTCCAATACTGACTTGTATCCCCAAGAAAGCCAGCACCAGCCCCCCCATAGAACCTTAAACTACGCACGGAACACACACCTACTCCCAGCAGCAACAGATAGACACATGTAATCAGTGCTCCGACGCGATGCGCCCATTGGATTGCATTCAGGGCTTCGCCGGATAGAGGTGCGCCAGATGCTGTCACGCCAAGTTCACGAGTAAAATGAAATCCGTGGTGAAAGTCCACTGGCGGCACCCATAGAGATTGGCACAACGGGAATTCGGTACCACACGCCAGCGCTGCGTAATTGCTGCTGACCCATCCTCCCAACGCAATCTGGACAACCAATATCAAGATGCCAATAGCTGCCCAACTGCGGAATCGCCTTAATTTCTCAAGGCCACAACTCGTTCCGACCGAAAACTGACCTACGGCGAGCCATGTCAACATACCAAGAATCGTCATGCCACCGAGTAAATGCAACGTAACAATGACCGGCTTTAACAGCAATGTTACCGTCCACATACCAAGCGCGGCCTGAAACATGACCAAGCCGACCAACAATATTGGTAATTTAACCGGCACGCCATTAACCGGCACGCCATTAACTCAATTGCGCCAGCTTAAAACCGCAATTGCCAGAATCAGCAATCCCAGCGTCCCCGCGAGATATCGATGTCTCATTTCAATCCAGGCTTTGACTGGCTCAATTTTCTTTTCGGGAAAATTTTGCATGGCGCTCTGCTGAGCAACCTCTGATTCCGGAACCGAAATATGACCATAGCAGCCAGGCCAATCGGGGCATCCAAGCCCGGCGTCAGAAAGGCGCACGAAAGCGCCAAAGACAACGACTACAAATGCAAGCAATGCACTTATTACAGCAATCTTAAGCAAGCGCTCTCAGCCTGTGAACGCGCTACCGCGATTTGTTAAGCACTTTAAAGGTAATGATCTATCAGCAGGGCGGCAAACAGCAATGACAAATATGTGATGGAAAATTTGAATGTTTTCATCGCAAGCGCATCACTGTAGCGCAAGTAAAGCTTGATCGTAAAATACAAAAAGCCAGTGTCGAGAGCAATTGCCGATAGCAAGTAGAACCAGCCGCTCATGCCCTGAAAATATGGCATCAGGGTAACCGTAACCAGAATTACGGTGTATAACAAAATATGCAGGCGGGTAAATTCTTCACCATGCGTAACCGGCAGCATTGGAATATTAACTTTTGCGTATTCTTCACGCCGGTAGAGCGCCAACGCCCAGAAATGGGGTGGGGTCCAGGCAAAAATGATCAAAAACATTATCAGAGCCTCGGGACCAACGACGTTATTGACTGCCGCCCAACCGAGTATCGGTGGCATCGCCCCGGAAGCACCCCCAATGACGATATTCATTGGAGTCGCGGGCTTTAGGAAGATAGTGTAAATAACCGCATAACCGAAAAATGTCGCCAAGGTCAACCACATCGTCAGTGGGTTGACATAGTAGTACAGGAGCAACAAACCGGTGCCGCCAATAATCGAGGCAAAGAACGCGGTCTGCATAGAGGTCACTTGCCCAGTTGGCAAGGGTCTAGTCTGTGTCCTCGACATTATCGCATCTAATTTTTGCTCTATCAGACAATTGAATGCAGCAGCAGCCCCTGAAACCAATGCAATACCAACTGTCGCAGCAAATAATATTTGCAAGGGCACCATCCCGGGGGTTGCGAGAAACATGCCTATGACAGCAGTAAACACTATCAGGGAGGTAACCCTGGGCTTACACAGTTGATAAAAGCTATGGAACCTGATTTTGGCGTGATGCAATGATGGTATGACTGCAATATTCATAGACCTCTCCGACTACTACTAATCAATTTCGAGTTTGAGTTTGACGACATGTACTCACAATGCGGCATTTTACATTAGCACCTTATCCGAGACAATCCTAAATTTTCAGCCGACCGATGATGTTTTCATTAAGTGGATCAGATCCTTGAGCATTCCGCTGGGGTCATCGCGGTAACTCATCATCAGATTACCCAGCGGATCAACCAGATAGATACGCCCAGAATCCACTGACGTCGCGCCCGGCTGAACAAATTGCTGTGAGAGCTGATGAATATTCTGACTTGGCCCTGAGACTACAATCATCCCAGGGTAATCCTGCAACTTAGTCTTTAACATGTCAGCAGAGACAGCCCCTGTAGGCACAAAGATACGCCGTACACGCTCATGCTCTTTACCGAGCGCCTTAAGCACCTGCCGCATTGAATATATATTTTTTATACACACCTCGTCGCATTCAGCGTCAGCAAAATAAATCATTGTCCATTTATGTTGAAAATCACTGAATTTTACCGCTTTGCTGTCGATAGTTTGCAGATCCACATCCTTGATCGGGCGTACCGGCAGCACCAATTCACCCCGATTAGTCGTGGATTTAGGTCTCCATTTTATGGTCTGAAGACCCACCGCAATAATTTCAGGCAGAATAAACAGGGCAACAAGTATCACCAGAATAATGAGTCCGGACTTTGATTGGCGTGGAGTTGGGGTCGTTTCAGTCATTTTTATCAGTTTCCGTCTCAGTTATTTTCTTGAAGTTTGTCACTACGTAAAACAGTACCAGTATGACTGCCATCCCAAACCATTGGAAAGCATATCCCAGATGCGTCTGTATACGTGTGTCGGGTCGTGGCCACTCCCGCACAAAACCACCCTGGCTATCTTTATCCATCTGAATAATGACGGGTTGCAACTGAAATGGCACGGCTTCGCGGTATCGCTCCAGATCCATATTTTGCCATATGGTTTGCCACCCGCCGTTAAGTGATTCGGGCTGCATAAGTTCGTAAATTTTGCTTGGCGGCAGAGTTGCAATACCGCCAATTTCCAGCATTCCTTCCGGGGTACTGATTTTCGGCAGAACAGCGCGATCCGCTCCCAACGGCACCCAGCCGCGATTAACTAGTATATACACTCGGCTGCTCTCAATTTGAAATGGTGTAATAACATGATATCCAGCCGCCTCATTGTAAACCTGGTTATCTAGCAATATCTGATTGGCAGTATCAAACTGTCCGCGCACAACAACTTTTTTGTAACGAAATTCTTCTGGGCTAAGATGACCTGAGGTTATCCGCACCGCCGATTGGGATGCGCGCGCATCATAAGTGTCTTGTAGAGCCTGCTTTTGATCAGCCTTATTGGATTGCCAAAGCCCAAATGATACCAAAATGGGTAAAGTCGCAAGCGTTACAAGGGTCGGTATCAGTTTCGGTCGAAAACGATAGTGATGAAATTGCATTACCAGTCAATCCGTAGCATAATCTTCAAGGAAATTATGGGGTTCTTTAGCCTCTGAAGGCTTAACTAAAAAGGTATTTATGTTCATCAAAATCATTATCGTCGCGGTGTTTCTCATGATCGTTACTAGCTTGTTTAGCGCTCTGTTCTTTTTTTATAAGGACAAAGGAGCCAGTAAGCGAACAGTCAAGGCACTTACAATACGAATCTCATTATCAATTGTGTTGTTTGCGTTATTGATGGTGGGACTCTACTTGGGATTAATAACCCCGCCAAAATAATAAGGCGCAGCATGCTGCGCCTTATTACTTACTGCGGGTTTACTCTGTTTATAGCCAGTAAACGAATATAAACAATCCAAGCCAGACCACGTCAACGAAGTGCCAGTACCACGCCACCCCCTCAAAACCGAAATGGGTTTCTGGTTTGAAATGGCCTTTAAGGCAACGGATAAGAATAACAGTCAACATGATGGCACCCATCGTCACATGGAAACCGTGAAAACCGGTCAGCATGAAAAATGTTGCGCCGTAAGCGCCCGCGCCCAATGTCAGGCCAAGCTCAGTATAGGCTTCATGGTATTCGTAAGCCTGAAAGGCTATGAACAAAAAGCCCAGGGCTATCGTCAAGAACATGCCCATATTCAACTGCGCGCGGTTGTTTGCGAGCAAACCCCAATGTGCCCATGTTATCGTCGCACCGGAGCTTAACAACAACGCCGTATTAATCGCCGGAATACCCCATGCAGCCATCGGCGTAAACTCCGCGCCCATTGGTCCCGCACTCGGCCATGTGCCCACAAATCCTTGCCATAGCTGGTCGGCTCCGGCAAGTCCCGGAACTGAAATTATGCGAACATAAAACAGCGCGCCAAAAAACGCCGCAAAGAATGCAACTTCGGACGCGATAAACCACGTCATGCCCATGCGGAACGAGCGATCCTCCCATTTGTGATAGACGCCACCCTCACTTTCGCCAGCAACGGTACCAAACCAGTTGTACATCACAAGCGCAATCAGCGCGGCACCCGCTATCATCGACCATAACCCCAAGCCGAATGAATTCATGTTCAGAATAAATCCCAGTGCCAGCAAAAAGATGCCGCTCCCCATCAAGACCGGATACGGGCTCGGATTAGGCACGTAGTAATGATTATGGCTATGTGTTGCGCTCATTTGAATTCCCCATAAGTAAATAAAATCATAAATCCCCCCCTAACACCTTATCCGCCCTATATCCCTTATGCCCGTCAACCGCAAGATAAAAAGCATAAGACAAAGTAATTGTCCTAATATCCTGAGGAAGCTCAGGACTGACGAAAAATACCAACGGCATATCCCGTGTTTCACCTGCCTGCAACTGCTGCTGCTTAAAGCAAAAACAATCAATTTTCTTAAAATACTTGGCTGAAATTCCGGGACTTACGCTCGGCACGGCTTGTCCGTTCAGCACCTCTTTCGTTGCATTCTTGACAACATAGTCAACTGTCACTACCTCGCCCGGATGCACCTTAATCTTGTTCTGCTTGGCGTGAAAATCCAAATTCATGCCCGGCATTACGTTACCCATAAATTCGACTGTGACCCAACGAGTAGTATCCGCTTGTGCCGGAAGATCACTGCTTTCAACAGCACCGCCTGTTTTGCCATTCAACCCGGAAACAACACATATCCAGTTGTAGAAGGGAACCAGTGCTACCCCCAAGAAACTGGCCGTTACCGCTAACATCGCGAGTTTAAGCACAAGGCGTTTGTTCGCTCGCTCCAGCTTCTCATTCATAGTTACTTTATCTCTTTAACATCGTAACTACCATACTAGCCAATGCAATAGCGACCAATAGCCAAACCAAGCGGATATTTTTCCGATGCAGCAGTTGCTTCTTTTCCTCGTCATCCATATTTTAACCTCAAACACGGGAGGCCATTACAGCCTCCCGTACTATTTACTTGACGGTTGGCTGTACCGTAAAGGAATGGAACGGCGGCGGTGAGGGCAGGGTAAACTCCAAGCCTTCAACTGCCGAACCCTCCCAAACCTTGTCGCTAACTTTTGCGCCGCCACGAACACACGCTATCATATTAATGAGGAACAGCAATTGTGCAGCCCCCAATACAAAGGCACCGATAGACGAAATCATGTTGAATTCGGCAAACTGCAAGGCATAATCCGGAATACGCCGCGGCATGCCGGCCAGCCCAACAAAGAATTGCGGAATGAAGGTAACATTAAAGGCAATCATGGTCACCCAGAAATGCCACTTGGCAAGTGTCGTGCTGTACATATGGCCGGTGAACTTCGGCATCCAGTAGTACATCCCCGTCATGATCCCGAAAATGCCGCCGGCAAAAATCGTGTAATGGAAATGCGCCACCACGAAATAGGTGCCATGATACTGGGCATCGGCCGCCACATCCGCCAACACCAAGCCGGTCAAGCCGCCGATACCGAACATGATCACCCAGCCCACCGCAAACAGCATCGGCACTTCAAAGCTCATCGAGCTGCGCCACATCCCGGCGATCCAGCAGTAGAACAACACCGCCAGCGGCAACGAAATCGCCATTGTTATATACATAAAGTACAGTAAAGCGGCAGTCGGCAGGCCGGCCGTCAAAAAGTGATGCGCCCAAACTATCATTGACAGCGCGCCGATCGCCCAAAATGCATACACCTGAGCTTTATAGGCAAATACCGGCTTGCGTGAAAACGCGGCTATGATGGTCGGAATAAAGCCCCAGATGGGCAGCAACAGGATATAAACTTCAGGGTGACCAAAAAACCAGAAAACATGCTGGAACAAAATTGGGTCGCCGCCGCCTGCCGCGTTAAAGAAGTTAGTACCGAAGTGACGGTCAGTCAGCAACATGGTCACTGCGCCCGCCAATACCGGAATCGTTAGTATCAACAAAAAGGCCGTTACCAGCCAGGACCAGCAAAACAACGGCAGTTTCATCATCGTCATGCCCGGGGCACGCAGGTTGAAAATGGTGACAACGACGTTAATCGACCCCAACACCGAAGAAATTCCAAGAAGGTGCACGGCAAAAATCGCGAAGTCCATACCCATACCGCCTTGCGTAGACAGCGGCGGCAGAAATGTCCATCCAGCCGCGATCGCACCGTCACCAACGCCGAACAAGGCCAGCGTGAAGGGCAGAGTCAGCAACGTCGCCGCCGGCGGCAACATCCAGAAACTGAAGTTATTGAGCCGTGGCAGCGCCATATCGGGTGCGCCAATCTGCATTGGAATCAACCAATTAGCCATACCCACAGCGGCCGGCATCAAGGCACCAAAAATCATGACCAACGCATGCACGCTGATCAATTGGTTAAATAACTCCGGATCCACGATTTGCAGGCCGGGCTGAAATAATTCGGCCCGCACCAGCAGGATCATGATCCCGCCCAGGAAAAACATGATCAGCGCGAAAGTCAGGTACATCGTGCCGATGTCCTTATGATTGGTCGCAAATAGCCAGCGTCCTATCCCGGTTGGATGACCATGGTCATCATGTGCATCATGCGTAGCAGTAGCTGTTGTCATTTTTTAATCTCCTTCCATTACATTAAAGTTGGTTAACAGCGGCCATTTTCATAGCGCCAGCCGTTTGAGCCTGCATCACGTCTCCCTTGGCGGGACTACCCGTTGCAACTTCCGGCTGCGTTTGCATTTTCATGCTTGCAACCCATTCTTGGTATTTTTCCTCAGAAACCGCCTCCACCACAATAGGCATGAACCCATGACCCTTGCCGCATAGTTCGGTGCACTGCCCACGGTACGTGCCCGGCTTTTCTATTGTCGCCCAAATTTCACGAATAAAGCCGGGAATCGCATTTCTCTTGGCGCCGAATGCGGGTACCCACCATTCATGAATGACGTCGGATGAAGTCATCAGAAACCGGATTTTCTTGTTTATAGGCAACACCATCGGATGATCTACCTCAAGCAGATAATGCTCCCCTTTGGGCATACTGTTATCAATCTGGTTTGCCGGAGTAGACATGGAACTTACGAACTGAATACCCTCTTCTGGATAATCATACTGCCACCTCCATTGGCTGGCGGTGATTTTGACCACCATCTGGGCATCGGTCTTGGTGTCTTGCATCATCTCCACCGCGTGCCATGCAGGAATGCCCATCAGTACGAAATCGATGTAAAGGAGTACCAAAAATGGCACTAACGTCCAGACCACCTGCTTCGCATTACTCGGGGCGGAATTCGTCGATGGTTTAAATCCTTTATCATGGCGGTGATTGATAATTGAGTAGATCATAATCGCCAGCACACCCAAGAAAATAACGATGCAAATGATCATAAACATATTATGCACATGCAAGGTATCTACGGCCATCGGCGTCACCGGTTCCTGCAGATTCCACTTATAATCCGCATATGCCAAGGTGGAGCTGATACCAAAAAACACGCCCGCCAGCAGTTTAAATAATATTTTAAATAGATTTCCCACCATTGCTCCCCAAAAATAATAAAAATATCAAACCCTGAAACCTGCCCCCGTCTGCAATTTGAGTCGATAAGCAAGCGCCATACGCTCTTCATCATTTACAAACTGACCTAATTCTACCTCTTGACCACTTGCCTGCACCCAAACGCGGCACCTTCCCTTCGCGGAAGCAGGAAGCACTACCACCTGCACCCAGTAACGCCGAAACTCTACCCTATGAACAGCCCTGTGGTTGCGCGTCTCAATCACCATATTGCTGCCAGTGATTACGATACACTCGTAATCACTCTCATGGCAACTCATATAATAAAGCGCCCATCCCAGCGCAAACACTTCCAATCCAGAAAAAGGCAGAATCAACCACGCCCCGACTAATGCAAAACCAATTGCAATAATCATGGACAAAACCAGCATGATGCAAAAAAACAACACCCGCCTGCCAACAGGAAGCGAACAATTAGGTCTGGTTATAATTGTCAGCTCCGCAATTTCCTTTGAATCGGCGGCAGTATCCGTCATTCGGAGCGCTATTTAATCCCTAAAAGTTATGTTGCTGTGGCATTCTTACAACATCACTTTTGGAAATTATCATAACAACACGAGCTTGGCAAGCAGATTAATATGGGGTTTGTTCACATTCTAAGGTGTGGCTTGTTTATATCCAAAGATGGAGTTTGTTTATATACAAGTGTTTGGCGGAGAGGGTGGGATTCGAACCCACGGTGACGCATAACGCCACTCCGGATTTCGAGTCCGGTACATTCGACCACTCTGACACCTCTCCCACATAAACCAGTCTACAACGGCGCGCATTCTACCAACAACCTGTGATTTCGTGCAGAATGATCGCATGCAAAATTCGACACAATGCTTGCACACAGCACTAATCTGCTTATGCCAGCTGTTGACTGCCTGCGGTCAGGAGCTACCAGCATGGCGTGCCGGCAAACTGGTGATCATCTTGCCGGAAACTGCGCAGGGTGCTAAGGCCGAGTTCGAACGCGATCTCGGGCAGCTTTTTGCCGATCAATTGCACTCCTCTCTCGAAACACGCACGATGCCACAAGGCCAGGCTATCACTGCGTTGCAACAACATGATGCACACTTGGCAGCTATTGCGCTACGCCACGAAACCGAAATTGCCGATCTTCAGTTCGGCCCGAGCTACCAGAATGTGCGTGAACTGGCGATATGCAACAACGAGCGCACTCCTCCCAAACAACTTGCCGATCTTGCCGACCGGAGGCTGGCCGCGGTGGCCAGCTCGGCTCAGGAAGCCACGCTGCGCGAAGCACAGAGAAATTTTCCATCGCTGCAATGGCAAACCCGCGAACAATCCACCCCGAGGGATCTGTTGTCAGAGGTTGCGGATGGCACACTGGATTGCGCTGCGGCCAATGAGCTGCAGCTTGCCGATGCATACAACTACCACCCCAATCTGATTGCCGCCTTTGACATTGGCAAGCCATCCAAACTCGCATGGGGATTCCCCATGGATGCAGATCCTGAATTACTCAACCAGGCTCGGATTTTCTTCACTCGTATCCTGCAAGATGGCACTTTGAACCGACTGCTGGATCGCTACTATGGGCACAACCACCGGCTGGCCAAGATGGATGCAGCTGCATTCATTGCCAAAATCAGGACTACCCTGCCCCATTTCCGGCGCCTGTTCGAGGAAGCGGCAACAGTTACCGGAGAAGACTGGAGGTTATTGGCAGCGCTTGCTTATCAGGAATCTCTGTGGGATCCGCTCGCGACTTCCCGCACCAACGTGCGCGGCATGATGATGCTGACCGAAGATACTGCCGACCGGATGAAGCTGAACAATCGGCTGGATGCGAGCGAAAACATACTCGCCGGTGCAAAATATTTGTTGCTGCTCAAGGAACAAATGCCGGCGCGCATCCCGGAACCTGACCGAACCTGGATGGCCCTGGCCGCCTACAATCAGGGCTACGGTCATCTGGAAGATGCGCGCATACTGACCCGCCGCGCAGGACTTGATCCGGACAGCTGGTCGGACGTAAAAAAATGGATGCCCAGATTGAATCAGCCGGGTTATTACGAAACACTCAAGCGTGGTTATGCGCGCGGCGGTGAAGCA
>JBAQWL010000252.1:0-4221 GCA_049298895.1 Gallionella sp. | reverse complement strand
CTCCAATGCGGCCAATTCGTTCTCCATGCGCTGACTATAATTTGAAAAGTGCTGATAAGTCAAATGGTAAGAGAGCCTTGTGCAAGCTATTTGTAGGTGAAAGGTAAAATTGCAAAATTATTGATTGGCCGCGCTCTACCCCACTCGTGCTAAAGTGCCCTCACTTTGAGGTGCCCATCTAGAAGTAGAAGGGTTAAACGGGAAGCAGGTGCGGGAATAAATATTCCCTATACCTGCGCTGCCCCCGCAACGGTAAGCAAGTGCGGATTTGCCAATATGCCACTGTGAGTAATCATGGGAAGGCGGCGGATCAAGACTTGTGAGCCCGGATACCGGCCTGAGAGCAAAGGTACAGGAGATGCTGCGGGCGGCGCATCGGAACAATACCCAACGGTATCGCCGCTGGCGTTCTGATTTTTCTGCCCGTTGTATTTCCTGATTATTAATTTTCCAGCGGGGACGCTGGGGACTTACTCAGGAAACTAAAATGAAACAAAAAATATACGCTGTCGCACTGTTCGGTGCAATCTCATTTTCTATTGCTGCTCAAGCAGAAGCAGTGATGGAATTGGTGATCGTGACACCCACGCGGATGTTGCAGTCGCTGGACAAAACCATCGCCGATACAACAGTGCTGGATGAACAGGAAATTCGTAAATCCGGCGCACCCGATGTGCCGACCTTACTGCGCTCTTTGATGGGGGTCGAGGTTTATCAGAACGGCGGGTCGGGCAAGCAGTCCAGCACTTTTATGCGCGGCAGCAACTCTAGCCATACCTTGGTGCTGCTGGACGGAGTACGCATCAATTCCGCCACGGCAGGCACGACACAGATCGATCAACTGATGCTCGATCAGATCGAGCGCATCGAAGTAGTGCGCGGCAACGCCAGCAGTCTGTACGGCTCAGAGGCCATCGGTGGGGTGATCCAGATATTTACCAAACGTGGCAAAGGTGCGCCTGCATTCAGTGTTAGTGCGGGCGCAGGTACTCAGAACACGCGACGCGTAGCGGCAGGGTTTGGTGGTGAGGCAGGTGACACGGCATTCAATGTGCAGGTCTCGAAATACAAGACGGATGGGGTGTCTGCGGTCAGCTCAAGCCTTGTTCCCTCGGTGAACCCTGACAAGGACGGCTATGACAATACCAGTGTGTCGGCGAGCGTGCGCCATGCCATTGGTGATGCGCATAGCCTGTCGGTTTCGCTGTTCGACAGTGATGCCACTAATCATACTGACAACTCGTTCGGTTTGAGCACTGATATAAACAGCAGTAAGTCGCACATCCAGAAGGTCGCCGTGGTGTCTGAAAACCGTTTCAGCGAAGATTGGCAGAGCAAGGTACAGATTTCGCAGGGCGTGGACGACATCCAGAACTATTTGAATGGCGTACCGGATGCGGCTCTGGGCGCGCAATTCAAGACTGCCAGTGACCTGCTTTCGTGGCAGAGCAAGCTACTTTTGGGCGATGACGATGTGCTGCTTGTCGGGCTAGAGAAGTTGAAGCAGCAAGTCGCCAGCAGCACGTTCTATTCGCGCACCAGCCGTGCCGACGACAGCCTGTTTGCAGGTTACATCGGCAACTACAGCACTCAGCAGGTACAGATTAACCTGCGTCGCGACAAGTATTCGGATTTCGGCACGGCCAAAACCTGGCTGCTTGGTTACGGATTCGATGTGACGGAGGCATGGCGTATCACGGCGAGCATGGCGACCGCGTTCAAAGCACCGACGCTGAATGACCTGTTCTATCCCTTCATCAACTATGGCTTCGGTTTCTCCTATGTGGGTAACCCGAATCTGAAACCAGAGCGCTCGCGCGACAGCGAATTTGGGTTGCATTATTCCAACGATGACCAGCGTCTGGACATGGTGTATTTCGATAACCGTATCCACGACCTGATCGTTATCAATACCTTGCCTGCCGCGACCATGATTAACCTCGACGAAGCGCGTAGCGATGGCGTGGAGTTGGCCTACACCGGGCAATTCGGCGATACTAGGGTAAGGTTGGCTGCCACCCGGCAGAATCCGCGCGATGCCAGAACCGGACAGACCTTGCTGCGCCGTGCCAGGAATTTTTCCAGCGTCGGCGTCACGCAACAACTTGGTGCGTTGAGAGTGGGTGGCGAGTGGCAGCACAGTGGTGTGCGTACCGATATCGATATCAACACTTTCGCACGCACCACACTTTCGGCGTACGACGTAGTGAGCTTCACAGCGAACTATACGCTGGACAAGAATCTCCAACTGTTGGCGCGGGTGGATAACCTGTTCAACAAGGACTACATGCTGGCGCATGGCTACAACCCCTTGGCGCGCGCGCTGTTCGTTGGTTTGGATTACCAGCCATAAGACTAGTCAAAAAGCGCAAAGGCGGCTTGCCCATCTTTGCTTTTGCCCTGGCTTCGTGTACTGTTGCTGCCATTGAAACAAGTTTGATTTAGAGGATGAAATGAATATTACTCGAGCCAGAATTCTTGCTACTTTCGTCGCGCTGGCTGTGTTGATGGCAGCTACCCGTTTTGATCATTTCGGCTCGGCTGTTGCTTTGCCTGATGCATCACTTGCAGTGTTTTTCCTGGGCGGCTTATATCTGGATCGATCTGCGCGCGCGTCCATAGCTGCCTATGTTGCGTTGATCTTTCTGGCTGGTTTGATCGATTATTACGCGACCTCCATACAAGGCATCAGCGACTGGTGCTTCACGCCAGCCTATTGGTTCTTGATTCCTACTTACGGCAGCCTGTGGTTGGTCGGCCGCTGGTTCGCGCCCCGGCTTACCAAAGAAGGCCACACCATGTCAGGCAAGGGCTTGGTCGCGTTAGCGCTGGCGGCATGGGCGGTTTGTAGTTTCGCCTTTATGTTTTCCAACGCCACCTTTTACTTATTCTCCGAGCATTTTTCCGATATGAGTGCCGCTGAGTATGCATCACGCGTTGCCCAATATTACGGCTCGTATGTTTCAGTGGCGCTGCTATATATAGCGTGTGCGGTCGCTCTGCACATGGCTTTCGATATTGTATTCAAACAGTGGATAGATGCGCGATCTGGTGCTGTTCGAGTACAATTTTTCAAATAGTTTGCGGCGCTGCCAGCAGCGAGCCGGGCCTCTATCCTGACAAAGGGCTTGTTGTTGCGACGCGTTGCAATTCAGCTAATATGTGGCTTGGTATGTCCGGCAGGCTGGAGCAAGCGCTCAGCGGGTTTTGGGCTCCCTTGCAAGGGAGTGGCCAAAACTTTTCGACCCGGGCCAAGGAGCTTTAATCCCACGCATTTGCGTTTACTAGCCGCTATATTCATTGATTGATATATTCAAAATGCCACCACTGCGGTGGTTTTTGGTTGTCAACATGTCGTACTAGGCTGCTAAAATCCGCAGCACGATGATTTGATTTATCGGGATTATTGAGGGAGAGCCCATCATGCTGATCTGGTTCGTCATTCTGTATCTACTGTTATCCGTGGGCATCGGCCTGTACGCTTCGACGCGCGTTCATAATTCCAGGGATTTCGTAGTGGCCGGGCGCAATCTGCCCTTGCCTATCGTGACCGCAACGGTATTCGCTACCTGGTTCGGTGCGGAAACGGTGCTGGGGATCTCGGCGGTGTTCGTCAAGGAGGGATTGGGCGGCGTGGTTGCCGATCCGTTCGGCGCCAGCATGTGCCTGATCATCGCCGGGCTGTTTTTTGCGCCGCTGCTGTACCGGATGAATCTGCTCACCATCGGTGATTATTATCGCGCCCGCTATAACCCCACGGTGGAATTGATCATGACGCTGTGCATCATGATCTCCTACCTGGGTTGGGTGGCGGCGCAAGTGACAGCGCTCGGGTTGGTGTTCAACGTGGTGAGCGGTGGCGCGATCACGAACCAGATGGGTATGTTCATCGGCATTTCCATCGTGCTGGCCTACACCATGTTCGGCGGGATGTGGTCGGTGGCCTTGCTCGACTTCGTGCAAATGACGGTGATCATGGCGGGCATGCTGCTGATCGCAATTTTGATCAGCGACGATGCCGGCGGGGTGGGCCATGTGGTCAGCCACGCGCAGGCGTCGGGCAAGTTGCAGTTGTTGCCCAGCGGCGGCATCGAGGTGTGGATACCGTTTGCTGGCGCATTGCTGACCATGATGCTGGGATCGATTCCGCAGCAGGACGTGTTCCAGCGCATGACTTCGGCCAAGAGCGAGAAGATCGCGGTGCGTGGCACGGTGCTGGGC
>JBAQWL010000251.1:0-8000 GCA_049298895.1 Gallionella sp. | reverse complement strand
GAGTAATACAATCCGCCGTCGGTCATCACGCCATCCACGTCAAAAGCGACCAGGCGTATCAATTTTGCACGGCTTTTCAGCATGGCTGACTCTCCCCTAGCTTAAACTTTGGCCTAAATCACTTTAGCGTGCAACAGGTCGTGCATATTGAGTGCGCCAACCAACTTGTTTTGCTCGTCCACCACCAGTATCTGGGTGATGTTGTATTGTTCCATCCGCTGCACCGCTTCAGCGGCTAGGCTGTCCGGGCTGATGGTGCGAGGGTTGGCGGACATCACGGTCAGGATCGGCGTGGCGTTGAAATCTAGTTTCTTCTCCAGCGTACGACGCAAATCACCGTCGGTGTAAATGCCCAGCACGCGCTGTTCGGCATCCACTATGGCAGTCATGCCCACGCCTTTTTTCGAGATTTCCAGGATTGCCTCGCCTAACATTGCACTTTCGTGAACCATCGGCAAGCGCGCGCCGGTACGCATGATGTCGCTTACATGAGTGAGTAGTCGCCGCCCCAGGTTGCCGCCCGGGTGTGAGCGGGCAAAATCATCAGCGCCAAAACCTTTTGTGTCCAGCAATGCCATTGCCAGCGCGTCACCTAACGCCAAGGCTGCTGTGGTGCTGGTCGTGGGTGCCAAGCCCATCGGGCAAGCCTCTTTGTCTACTGCGGCGTTGAGATGCACATCCGCGACTTTGGCCAAACTGGATGCGGGATTGCCAGTCATGCTGATGAGCTTGGCGCCTTGACGTTTGATAGCCGGTACGATGGCCATCAATTCCGGGCTCTCGCCGGAATAAGACAGTGTGATGATGACATCTTCAGCAGTAATCATGCCGAGGTCACCGTGACTGGCTTCAGCGGGATGAACAAAATAGGCGGGTGTTCCGGTGCTGGACAGCGTTGCTGCGATCTTGCGCGCAATATGTCCGGACTTGCCCATGCCGCTGACGATGATGCGCCCTTCGCAGCGCAGGATGACATCAAGTGCATGCAAAAAGTTTTCATCGAGGCGTGTGGCGAGAGCATGTACGGCGGCGGCTTCAATGATCAATACTTCGCGACCGAGTTCGAGTGCGCGCGGTGTGGCGGAAACGAGTTTGTTCATACGCGGCATTATAGCAGTGGGAAAGACACAGTTTTGTACTTATGGAACATTTGGATTCAAAGTGGAGCCATCCCGCCACAGGCCATAGCCATGTCATTGCTTTCCGCCGAGCCATGAGATTTTGCAAACTTGGCATTAGTGCGGCATTATCGGGGCAAGGGAAACACTTACACCAACATGGAAAGCCTACTCTCGCTCGTTCTTATCCTGCTCGCCACCGCTGTAATGGTGGTGGTGCTGTGCCGCATCTTGCATCTGCCGGTAATGCTGGGCTATCTGGCAGTTGGTATTCTGATCGGACCACATGCTCTGGCGTGGATACCGGATGTGGTGGAAACGCAACATCTTGCCGAGTTTGGCGTAGTGTTTTTGATGTTCAGCATCGGCCTGGAATTCAGCCTGACGCGTCTGATGGCGATGAAGCGCACGGTATTCGGTTTGGGCGGCACGCAAGTGATTGTGACCATGCTGCTGGTCATGGCGGTCGCTGCGATATTCGGGTTGGATTGGCGAGCGGGTCTGGCACTGGGCGGCGTGTTGGCGATGTCTTCAACCGCCATTGTTAGCAAGATGCTGGTCGAGCGTGCCGAGCTGAACCTACCCTATGGGCAGCAAATGATGGGCGTGCTGCTGTTTCAAGACCTTGCCGTCGTGCCATTATTGATCGTTATTCCGGCACTTGCGACCAGCGCGCAAGATCTACCCGCCACGCTTGCCTTTGCGACGATCAAGGCGACAGTAGTGTTGCTGGTTTTACTGGTGTTCGGGCAGCACCTGATGCGCCCATGGTTTCACCTCGTGGCACGGCAGAAGTCATCTGAATTGTTCATGCTCAATGTGTTGCTCATCACGCTGGGTCTTGCCTATTTCACCGAGTTGGCGGGCTTGTCTTTGGCGCTGGGTGCGTTCGTCGCGGGCATGTTGATCTCCGAAACCGAGTATCGCTACCAGGTGGAAGAAGACATCAAACCGTTCCGCGACGTGCTGCTCGGCCTGTTCTTCGTCACCATCGGCATGAAACTCGATCTAGGCAGCGTAGTCGGAGAGCTCGGCTGGATACTGCTGATATTGTTCGCACTAATCCTGTTCAAGGGGTTGATCGTTGCAGTATTGGCACGCGTTTTAGAGGGCGATTGGGGAGTGGCATTGCGTAGCGCAATCGGTCTGGCGCAGGCCGGCGAATTCGGCTTCGTATTGCTGACGCTGGCGGATGGCGCGCACCTGCTGAATGGCGTGACCCTGCAAATTACACTGGCAGCCATGTTGCTCTCGATGCTGGTTGCGCCATTCCTGATCCAATATGGTGAAGCGATCGCGCGGCGCTTTTCTGCTGCCGAGTGGACCAATCGTGCCGTGCAGATGCACCAGATCGCCATACGCAGCATGGGCAGCACCGGGCACGTGATCATATGCGGCTACGGCCGCAGCGGCAGTACGCTGGCACGCTTTCTTGAAGCTGAAAACCTGAGCTTCATCGCGCTTGACCTTGATTCGCGACGTGTGCGAGAGGCATTGGCGGAGAAGAAAAGCGTGGTTTATGGCGATGCCGCCAAGCGCGAAGTGCTGATAGCGGCAGGTTTGTTGCGCGCCAGAGCGCTGGTGGTCTCCTATCAGGACAAGCATTCCGCGCTGGCGATCCTGCGCCATGTCAAGGAACTGCGCCCCGATCTGCCGGTGGTGGTGCGCACCAACGACGACACATATGTGGAAGCGCTGAAAGAGGCAGGTGCGGCGGAAGTGGTTGCCGAAGTGCAGGAAGGCAGCGTGATGTTAGCCTCGCAAGCGATGCTGATGGCGGGTGTGCCGCTCAGCCGGGTGATCCGCCGCGTCCAGGAGACCCGTGCGCGGCGTTATGCGGCGTTCAGCAGCTATTTCCGCAGCGCCCAATACGAGCAGGTCGAGGACAGCGAAAGCCTGCAACCGCGATTCCTCAGCGTGTTGCTCAGGCAAGACTCTGCAGCGGTAGGCAAGCGATTGCGCGAGATGGAACTGGATGCACTGGGCATCGAAGTGAACGCGGTGCGCCGGCACAACTTGCGCGGTGCGCAGCCCAGCGAAGAAATGCTGTTGCTGGCGGGCGATGTGCTGGTGTTGCTGGGGTTGCCGGAAGCCCTGCACGCGGCCGAGTTGCGGCTGCATCAGGGTGTTAAATAAAGGGGGCAATAAAAAAGCCCGGCTCGTAAAAAAGCCCGCCGAAGCGGGCTCTGTGTCACGCCGGGTGATTTTGTACTAAACACCCATGCAGATGGTGTAAAGCGTGTCATCATCGGTGGCGGCGGCTATCGCCACAGTGGGCTGTCCACCGGGCACTACTGCGGCAGTCCCCGCCGCCACCTCAGTAGCTCGCATCGACCCGGTTTCAGAGTTGCCATCATCAAGGGTGATGTCCAATTGCCTTGCAAATTTTCCTGCAATCCCTGCCGAGCAAATTACATAAGTGCCTGGGATACCCGCGATAGGCCTGGGCGCGGCGGTGGTGTCCAAATTACCCTGAATGCCGATCCTGCCACCCACTGCATTGATAGGGAAGTAAGGGTCAAGGATTGAGGTTACGGTTACATTTTGCTGACCAGAAGTCAGGCCCGCAATGCGCACGTGTTGCCAGAACAGCACGGATTCATCGGTGGGGGTGATTGAGTCCCAGGTGCCATTGATAGTGCCATTGCCAATAGAGGTTGCAGGTGTGGAGGCAGGATCCGCCGATGTTCCGAGGTGAACTTCTACATTCACATCGTCTCCCGGCAGCGCTTTGAATCTATCCTGATAACCATAAATGAACACCGGAATGTTCTTGAAATCTATCGCGAGGTTCTTGACCTTCGCGCTGTTGATGAGTTCTTGACCCTTCAGTACGCCGCCTAGCAGCAGGCCGATAATCACCAGTACGATGGCGATTTCGATCAAGGTGAAGCCGGATTGATTGCGTTTCATTATGGTACCCTCCTCAACTAAATTATTGTGTATCCTTCATCGTCAATTCAGCAAGTGCCGTGCCAAGGTTGTACCGGGCCAGGATTTTATTGTTGTTCACCCTAATAAAATAAAATAAATCAATGGGTTGTGGTAATTATTTTCCTGGCTCGCTGATGCGCATAGGGAGCCTGAAGAAATTTTGAGCAGCTGAATAGGGGTATTTTGACGAGATGCCGACAGGGTGGTGACGGGATGCTGACACTCAATTGGGGAAATCGCTTGCGCTCGGGCCGCTGGTTGCTGCTGGCGATGCTAGCGCTGCTGCACGGCGCGCTACTACTCGGCGTGGACAGCCTTTGGGTGCATCCGTTGTTGCTTGCCCACCTCGGGTTATTCCTACTCTGGCAGCCCCTGTGGCGGGGTGAGAAAGAGGTGGGGCACGGTGCGGCAGGGTTCATCATCTTGGTTGCTTCGGTGGCAACGTTCTGGCTGAGCTGGTGGGTGATGGCTTTTTGGCTGACCGGCCTATTCGGACTGGTAGGCTCGCGCGTATTTGCCTTTCGCGACCGTTGGGCGAGGCTGCTCTATCTTGCGGTCATGGCCTATTTTCTGGCGGTGTTGCTGTTCTGGGTAGTGCCGAACTTGTTTGTATCACAACCCTCTGTTGAATTGGTGCAGGCGCAATCCAGCATTGAGGTAGGACGTATCCTGATGTGGTATGTACTCCCTTTGCTGCTGGCCACCATGGTTGTGCCGATTAGCAACGAGCGGATCGGAAACGTTCAAGCGCTGGACTTGATATACAGCTTGCTGTTGTTCATGCTACTGGCTTTGGTTGTGCTCGGCAGTCTTGCTTTTATGAATCTGGGACAGTTGAGTTACTTCGAGGCGCTAGTGCGCACGCTGCTTCTGATTGGATTGGCGTTGCTGGCTCTTGGCGGATTGTGGAACCCGCGTTTCGGCTTCAGCGGCCTGCAAGTATTGTTCTCGCACTATTTGTTGAACGTCGGCACGCCGTTTGAAAGCTGGCTCAGCCGCTTGGCCGAAGCCGCGCGGTGTGAGCCTGATGCGGCGAGCTATCTGAGCCATGCAGTCGGTCTGTTGGCTGATCTTCCTTGGTTGTCCGGCTTGTCCTGGCAATCTACCGATGGAGTAGGGCAGCTCGGACAATTCAGTGAGCACGCCGTAGTGGCGCAGGAAGGTGAGTTGCGCCTGACCTTATACGCCAAACAAGCGCTGAATCCTGCTGTACTGCTGCACGTCCATCTTCTCGCGCAATTAATCGGCTATTTTTACCAAGCCAAGCAGCGTGAACAAAGCTTGCGCGACATCAGCCGTTTGCAGGCCGTGTACGAGACCGGATCGCGGCTCACCCACGACCTCAAGAATATGCTGCAATCGCTGCTGTCACTCACTTCTATCGCACAAAGTCGTGAACTGATAGCGCAGCAGTTGCTGCAACAACAACTTCCGCTGCTCACACAACGTATCGAGCTTACCCTGAACAAGCTCCAACAACCGCAGAGTATGGGCGCAACCCCACAACTTGCCCTGAACGCTTGGTGGAATTCGGTGCGGCTACGCAATAAATATCAAACTATTGATTGGATCGCACCCGATAAGCTACCGGACAAAAAAATTCCCATCACTTTGTTTGATTGTGTGATCGACAACTTGCTGGATAACGTTTTGAAAAAGCGCCAGCTCGATCCAGCCATCGACATTTCGGTCGAAATTCAAGCCGAACCGATGCGCTTGCTGGTCTGCGATAGTGGTGATCCGATACCGGAATCGATCACTGCGAATCTGCTGCGTGGTGTCACCGTCTCCGAGAATGGTCTCGGGATAGGTTTGTATCAAGCCGCACGTTGGGCAGAGCAGTTGGGATATCGCCTCAAGCTGGTCAGCAACCAGCCGGGAAATGTGTGTTTCGAATTGTGCCGGTAATAATTGATGTGATTAAATCCCACACTTCGTCAAAATAATCGCTATGTGATAAGCTCTGCGTCGTTGTGTTTACGTAATATTTCGTTTCATGTCTTCCATTCCGGTTTCGGCATCCTCTCTTGTGAGCGCGCTGTTGCGCAAGGAAGTTCTTGATCTGCACGCTTACCCTGTGCCTGCTAGCGCTGGCTACATAAAGTTGGATGCGATGGAGAATCCCTATCTCATTCCGCTGGCGTTGCGCGAAGAAATCGCCATGATCGTGTCAAACGCTGCCATTAACCGTTATCCCGATCCGAATCCCGCAGCCCTGAAGGAAAAAATTTGCAGCGTGCTAGGTTTGCCACAAGGGATGGAGGTACTGCTCGGTAATGGTTCGGATGAGTTGATCCAGTTGTTGGCGTTGGCCTTGAATAAAGCCGGTGCGACATTGTTAAGTGTGGAACCGTCGTTCGTGATGTACCGGATGATCGCGATTTACACCGGGATGCGTTATGTGGGCGTGCCCCTGACAAGCAATTCCGGGGCAGCTGAATTCTCTCTGGACATGGCAGCGATGCTGGCAGTGATCGAACGCGAACGGCCGGCGCTGGTGTTTCTGGCTTATCCGAACAATCCCACCGGAAATCTTTTTTCCGCGCCGGATGTAAAGCAGATCATAGAGGCAGCGCCAGGGTTGGTGGTGGTGGATGAGGCCTACTATGCCTTTGCCAGTGACAGCTTCATTCCTCACCTGGCAAGCTATCCCAATCTGCTGGTGATGCGCACTTTTTCCAAGCTGGGCATGGCAGGTTTGCGCCTGGGTTTTCTGGCGGGTAGCGTGGCGTGGTTGGGGCAATTGGAAAAGCTGCGCTTGCCGTATAATGTTGGCGTGTTACCGCAGCTGGTGGCCGAAAAGTTGTTGGAACATCCTGAGGTGTTGTTGCAGCAGGCAGAACAGATCAAGCGGGATCGAGCAAAGCTGTACCAACAGTTGGCAGAGATCGCCGCAGTGCAGGTTTACAATAGCGAAGCGAATTTTTTGATGTTCCGCGTGGCTGATGCGACGGCAGTTTTCGGCGGACTGAAGCGGCGCGGAGTGCTGATCAAGAACTTGAACGGTGGACATCCGATGTTGAAAGACTGCTTGCGCGTGACAGTAGGGACACCAGACGAGAACGAGAGATTTATAGCTGCATTACAAGAATCCATTATTCAATCCGCATAGGGCCAAATCATGCGTAGTGCGAAGGTTACCCGCAACACCCTCGAGACCCAGATCACCGTCGAGTTGAATCTGGATGGCAGTGGCAAGACCCAATTCGACACCGGACTCCCTTTTCTCGAGCATATGCTCGATCAGATTGCACGCCATGGTTTGGTCGATATGAATATTCATGCCAAGGGTGATTTGCATATCGACGCGCATCACACTGTGGAAGATATCGGCATCACGCTGGGTCAGGCGTTCAATCAGGCTATCGGCGATAAAAGGGGCTTGCGCCGTTACGGCCATGCCTATGTGCCGTTAGACGAGGCGTTGTCTCGCGTGGTGATGGATATTTCCGGTCGCCCCGGTCTGGTGTTCAATTGCGAATTCATGCGTGCCAGCGTCGGCGAGTTCGATGTGGATCTGATCAATGAATTTTTCCAGGGATTCGTCAATCACGCCTTGGTGACGCTGCATGTCGACAATCTGGCGGGCAATAATGCGCACCATCAGGCCGAGACCATTTTCAAGGCATTCGGGCGCGCGCTACGTGTGGCGCTGGAGCTTGATCCGCGCATGGCTGGTGTGATGCCTTCCACCAAGGGTTCACTGTAAATCCATAATGGTTGACGTGGCTGTCGTTGATTACGGTATGGGCAACTTGCGCTCGGTCGAACAGGCCCTGCGCAAGGTCGCGCTGACTGCCGAGATCGTGGTGAGCGACGCTGCCGATGTGATCGCGAATGCCACGCGGGTAGTTTTCCCCGGCCAGGGCGCGATGCCGGACTGTATGCGCGAACTGGATGCGCGCGGTTTGCGCGCTGTGGTTCTGGATGCTGCACGCAATAAGCCTT
>JBAQWL010000250.1:0-2226 GCA_049298895.1 Gallionella sp. | reverse complement strand
TTCTGTTCAGACTCGCAGTCGAATTTCCACCGGGCTATATTTTCAGCACCGTATTTGTCCACGATGTTTTGATGCCAGCCGCCGCGCTTCATAAGGTTTATGCGTCCGTTCGCGCCCTTGCCGACATAGAACGGCGTGCCGTCAGGTTTGCAATGAATGTATGCGTAAAATTGTGTGTTCATACGGTCGTCATCCAGAATGATGTTTCCTCTACCTGCGCTTCTGCGCTGGCACCAAAAGCCATAGCCATTGCCACCATACCGTCGATTCTACCAGTAGCGCGGTTTTTATCCAGCTTACGAGTCCCGGCAGGGTCTTTAGATACCACGGCATTCGCGGCACACATTGTGAGGACTGGATGCCCCCCGTGTGCGACTCTAGCGTTTAGCAGCTCCCCCTCTAAAATGTCGAGGGCTGGGGACATAGAACGATACCCCTGCCCGAATTCTTTTAGGGGGAGGTCAATGCCTTCCGTGTCAAATTCTTTTTGCAACAGCGCGATGCGCCAACGGTCGTAGGCGATGGACTGCACATTCAAGTTTCCCAATATCGCCGCAATGTCTTGCGCCACAAACGAATAATCCACCGTGCTGCCGGGGGTCGTCCGAAGATAATTCTGCCGCACCCAAACATCATACGGCACGCGATCGCGCTTCGATCTTTCGATCAATCCATTTTCGGGTGTCCAGAAATGCGGGGTTACATGCCACGTCCCGGCGATTTTCCCAACTATGACCAGCGCGGTCAGGTCGGTTCGCGCTGAAAGGTCGAGGCCTGCATATACCGGCACGTCGCCATAATCACCGACCATGCCGCCACATAGCCGCCAAACATCCACGGAAATAAATGGCGAGACGGTCGAAACTCGCTGATTGAGGCACAAATTGCGGAAAGTATTCTCAGCGCTAGGCATCCGCGAAGCCTGTTTAGCTTGCTCGGCGAGATCGTCGAGATTACGGAATATGCCTAGGGCGGGATTTGCAGCTTTCCATCCCGACTTGTCCATCACATCCGCGCCCTTTTCTGCTTCGTAAACATGCGAAACAATGCGCGGATCGCCTGAATTTTTTGCATCGTCAAGCCAAATGCTGAACAGGTCGCCATCCTCAGCGGCCTGGGTGCTGATCGCTATCAGCAAGGGCGACTCATGCGCGCCTTGGCTGGTCGTGATCGCGTCAACGAAATCATCCTGTGGCCCTTTGACCTGCCCGACTTCATCCAGGATGGCCAGCACGGGTGATCCACCCATCGCGGTCTTGGCCTCGGCGCTGCTCGCCCGGTACTCTGTGTTGAGCGGTAAGCCAGCCATCGTCTTGGCTGACGGCGTTATGCGTACCAGCGCTGACAGGCGCGGGGATAGCTGCACCATCTTGGAGGCGTAATTAAATACCTGGGACGCTTGTTCCCTGCTGCGCGCGCCGCTGATTATCTGGCTGTTCTGCTTTGCTTCGGGTCCGACAAGGTGCGCCAGGACAATCCCGGCTATCAGTGCGGTCTTGCCATTCTTGCGCGCAAGCGACAGGTAAGCCCGGCGCGTCCCGGCCTTGTTGTCGTATATCGCCAGAATGAACTTGCGCTGAAACTTCGCCAGCTTGATTGGCTGGCCTACGTGTTCGCCTTCGGGTGTAAGGCAGTATTCAGAAATAAATTCACAAACTCGCTCGCCACGAGTCAATTTTTTTGCCATTGGTTTTTAATGCCGGAGTAAGCACACACTTCAAATTTGGATTATTAGGCAAGCCAAGCACTTAGCCACCCATAAAAATGCACTTCGGGTAATCCTCAATCCCAATGTTGTGCGGGTGGTATGTTGGCAAATCACCAACATCATCTATCCGGTCATTGTCAGGTGCTTCTTACGGAAGCTACTCGCCCTGGGGCATTTATGCTTTACCTGTTTTACGGCATCCGATAGACCATTCTGCCTCCCCCGGCTTGCCAGTTAGGGGAATTTTTACAGCATGTAAAGTGGCTGCTGTGCAACTACCTGTTCGCCGGTTATCGCGTGTTAGTGTTCACTAACATTAAGCATTGGTGAGCGCCTTGGTGATAGTAAGCACTAACTTACTTCGGTCTCGCAATCAAATCATCCACATCATTCATCGTTTTCTTATGCGCCAGCCGTGCCGTGCCGCCAGCATTCAAAGTGCGCGGGTCACTGGCCTGCTGCTGGATGGATAGGCTACGTATCAAGGCCAACTGCTGCCGCTGCATACCGTCTATCAC
>JBAQWL010000249.1:0-1675 GCA_049298895.1 Gallionella sp. | reverse complement strand
TTCTTCTCGGGTGAGGTGTGTGTAGTTCATTTGTGTAATTTCGACTGGCTGGTCAAAAAGGCATGGATGCTACCGCATCCCGCCCACCTGACCTGCGTTACTCAAAATTGCACTTCATTCCTGAATTTGATTTTTAAAGTTTTTATTTTTAGTAAAGCTGGGCACGCTCAGCCATGAAAAATTATTAGACGTTGAAGCGGAAATGCATCACATCGCCATCCTGCACCACATATTCTTTACCTTCCACACGCATCTTGCCGGCATCTTTCGCGCCCTGTTCGCCCTTGTATTTAACGAAGTCGTCGAAGGAAATTACTTCTGCTCGAATGAAGCCGCGTTCGAAATCATTGTGGATTACACCCGCCGCTTGCGGTGCGGTGTCGCCCTTGTGGATAGTCCAGGCGCGCACCTCTTTCACCCCAGCAGTAAAGTAAGTTTGTAATCCGAGCAGGTTGTAGCCGGTACGTACCAGACGATTCAGACCCGGCTCCTTTTGTCCAATGTCAGCCAGGAAATCTTTTTTATCTTCATCGGAAAGTTCGGCGATCTCCGCCTCTAGCGCTGCGCAGATCGGCACCACCGGTGCGCCTTCTTTGACAGCGAATTCTTCCAGACGAGTCAGTAGCGGGTTGTCACTGAAGCCGCCTTCAGCGACGTTGGCTACATACATGGCGGGCTTGATGGTGAGCAGGCACAGCAGTTTGAGCAGTGAGAGTTGATCGGCATCCAGCTTCAACATGCGCGCCGGTTTGCCCTGATCGAGGTGCGCTGAAACTTGCTCCAATAACACGCCCAATTTGGCAGCTTCTTTGTCCCCGGA
Source organism: Gallionella sp. (assembly GCA_049298895.1). GTDB lineage: Bacteria > Pseudomonadota > Gammaproteobacteria > Burkholderiales > Gallionellaceae > Gallionella. The sequence goes on along the minus strand of JBAQWL010000249.1, from coordinate 855 downwards.
TTTCGCAAGTTTGTTGTTGCGCTGCTGCGCTTTTTCTACGGTGGCGAGATCGGCCAGCGCAAGTTCGGTGATGATGGTTTCGATGTCAGCGATCGGATCAATCTTGCCTGCAACGTGAATCACGTTATCATCTGCGAAGCAGCGCACCACGTTCAGAATACCGTCGGTCTCGCGGATATTGGCGAGGAACTGGTTGCCCAGCCCTTCACCTTTGGACGCACCCGCGACCAGTCCGGCAATATCGACGAATTCGGTGATAGCGTATTGCATACGTTGCGGCTTGACGATCTCTGCCAGCGCGGACATACGCGCATCCGGCACTTCGACGATGCCGACGTTAGGCTCGATGGTGCAGAAGGGATAATTTTCCGCAGCGATGCCAGCCTTGGTCAATGCATTGAACAGGGTGGACTTGCCAACATTGGGCAATCCGACGATTCCGCATTTCAAACTCATGGTTGCTCCTTTCTTATCAACTGCATCGCAAACTCCCTCCCCCGATAAGGTGAGGCTATGGGCGGTTACGAGCTGTGCAGCTTCAGCATCGCCGCTTCAGTTTTTCCTTCAATGACCAGATGCGCGATGCTCTGCGATTTTTGTATAGCTTCATCTATAAGTTCACGATCTTCGCTACACGGATCGTTCAATACGTAGTTGGATACTTCGCTGCGCTCGCCGGGATGGCCGATACCCAGGCGCAATCGCCAGAAATCCCTGGTACCGAGATGCGCAATAATGTCTTTCAATCCATTATGCCCGCCGTGCCCGCCACCCAACTTCAATCGAGCCACACCAGGCGGCAAATCCAGCTCGTCATGCACCACCAGTATTTCTGCCGGGGCGATTTTGTAGAAC
>JBAQWL010000248.1:0-6617 GCA_049298895.1 Gallionella sp. | reverse complement strand
GCTGCCTGCGATACCTGCCACCGCACCACGGCTTGGTTGCCGGCGAGTTTCAGCCACACGGGCGTAGTACCGGGCACCTGCGCGACCTGCCATAACGGCACACAGGCAAAAGGCAAGCCGAGCGGCCACGTTGTCACGACAGCCTCCTGTGATACCTGCCATTCCACTTCTACCTGGCTGGGAGCAAGCTTTAACCATGCGGGTGTGGTAGCGGGTACCTGCGCGACCTGCCACGTCGGGGGAACAGCGAAGCGCAAGCCGTCCAATCACATTCCCGAATCGCAGCTACTTAATGGTACGACTATGTCTTGCGATGCTTGCCACACCAGCACGACATCCTTTGCGAGTGTGCGAATGAACCACAACAATAGCCAAGGTAATGGCTCTGGATGGTGTAAGTCCTGCCATGTTTCCGGATCAAACTACTTGGGTGGCATGTTTAAGATGTCGCTGAGCCATCGTTCATCAGGGAAAACCGACTGCTCGGAGTCCGGTTGCCACAGGCCATTGGGGATATTTGGATCGCCATACTCGAAATGGAATTGAAGGATTAATTTTGTACGCACTGAACAGACGCCGCCCACGGGCGGCGTCTGTTTGTGCACTGAAAATTGCTTGTTATTCCGTGCGATTTTCGAAAAATTGACAGTCAGCTTTGCCAAAGGATGCATAGTTTGGATATCATTGCGACAGATACCTGCATGTTATGCTAAGAAACCAATAAATGAATTTGGGTGATAGGTCTACCCGGCATCCTGTTTCAGTGGGCGGGATAATTGTCGTGTCATTACAAAAGGAAAATAGATGTTGAAACTAAGCGCCGTTTTGCAAGTCATGCGAAATCCTATCCGCTGGTTTGCCCTCCTTGCAGTGGCATTGTTGTTGGGTGGGGTCGCCATAAAATCGGCGCAGGCCCGTGTAATTGATCGCGTTGAGGTCATACAAGTGGGGAATGAGGCCGAGATCCAGATTTCATTCAATGTCAGAATTCAATACCAGCGCGAGGTTTCGCTCAAGAATGGTGAGCTTCGTCTTTACATCAAGCTTTTGGAAGCCGATATAACAAACCGGCAAGTTTCAGAAACAGTAGATTTGCCACCAACAGGTATCGCCCCGCATTTTACGGTGGCGTATCCAGGGCTTGATTCATCGCTCACCATCAAGTTCGATAAAGGCGTGAAATACCGTGTGCGCCCAGGTAAAAATGGCCGCAGTATCAGTGTTTTTGTCCCGGTGATCAGCGAGGGGGACAAGCCGAAATCAATAGCCGCATCAGTTGCAGCCCTGTTTGTCCCGCCGTCAACTGCACGCACTCCAGAGGAAGTCGAACGGGAAGCGAAGCAATATATCGATATCGCGCTTGCCGCGCTTGCGGAAGACCAATTTGAGTCTGCAGTTGACGCATTAAATCGGCTGCTCAGTCTTCCACCCAACAAGCAGTCTCAGGCTGGACAAGGTCTGATCGGAGAGGCGCGGGAAAAAAGCGGGGAATTCACCAAGGCGCGCGTGGAGTATGAGTTATATGTGAAGCTTTATCCAAGCGCAAAGGATATAAAGCGTGTTAAGGAGCGACTAAGGCTGATGCCAAAAGAGGATAAGGTAAGGCTTGGGACAGCCAAGAAGAGGGGCGCAGAAGAAAGGGTAGAGGTCTACGGCAGCTTTTCGCAAAGCTACTATAACGGTCAATCGCGTACCGATACGACAACCAGCGGCATAACAGGCACAGACACATTATCCGGCATCGATCAATCGACATTGATTTCGTCACTGGATATAACAGGGCGGAAAGTCACCGATACCACCGATATGCGCATTGTGGTACGAGAAGAATACAGAGCAAATTTCTTGCCAAAGACGAAGAATGAAAATCGACTGAGTGTTTTTTACGTTGAACAGAGTTCACGTGACCGCAATTACCTGTATCGCATGGGTCGACAACGGGGAGTGGCAGGCGGGGCGCCGGGCCAATTTGATGGCGCGTGGCTGGGATATAGTCTTAATTCAACTTGGCGTGTCAACGGCATCGTGGGCACACTGGTGGATTCTGGCGGCGGTGATATAGAAAGTAAAAAGTTTTCCAGCCTGAGCGTTGATCTTACTCGCTCTCCGGAGCAGTGGAACGGCAGTGCTTATCTGATTGAGCAACGCGTGGGACACGTTGTGGATCGTCAAGCCATAGGGATAGAAGCGAATTATTTTGACACGGAGAGTAATTATTCGGGGCTGTTTGATTACGACCGGTTATTCAAGACCGTCAATATCGCCTTGTTTCAAGGAAACTGGACGACAGAATCAGGCAATAACTATTTTATGCTGATAGACCGCCGAAAATCGCCGCCCCTGCAGATTACAGCTGCGTTACCGGCGCATGCCTCGCAATCAATACCCGCATTGGTTCAGTCGGGAGTGGCAACGGACACCCTACGCGCAGAGGCCAAGGCATTAACCCAAACATCTACTTTGTTTATGGTTGGATTGACACACCCTTATTCTTCGACCTGGAGACTGGGTGGGGACATTCGCGTTAATAATACATCCAGTACCGAAGCGGCCGGCGCGGTGGCCGCTGCACCGGGTACCGGAAATGTCTACTCTTATTCGGCACAAGCAATAGGCAACAATTTGCTGTTTAAAAACGATCTGGGTGTGGCAAGCGCCAGTTATGTCCATTCTCAGACCTATGGAGCGTATGCCCTGGCATTTACTCAGGTTCAGACTTTCCGGGAAAAGTTGCGGCTGGATGTTTCTGTGCAGCTGTACAACCAAAAAGACTACTTAGATGTTCGTCTGACGCGTATTACTCCAAGCGTCAAGTTGGGTTATCGCTTGACAGAATCGGCTAGCCTCGACGCTGAGGGCGGGCTTGAAGACTCTCGTACCACTAGCCCAACCAGTTCTCAACAAGTAAAACGCACCTACTTTTACCTCGGCTACCGCTGGGATTTCCGATAGGCTGCCTAGCTTTTTCTGTTGTAAACCACGAAGTGATAGGGGTGTACGTTGCTTTCATCCGGCATGTGGCTCACGCGTTCGGTTTCCTGCCACAACTGGCTGTCTAAATCCATGAAGTGTGCATCTCCCGGGATATCAGCGTCAATTTCGGTCAGGTAGATGCGCTCGGCAATATTGATGGCCTGACGGTAAAGTTCTGCGCCGCCGATCACGAAAATTTCTTCATCATCTGCACACAGTGTGATCGCCTCCGACAGCGAGTTCTCCACGACCACCCCAGGTGCGGAAAACTTAGCATTGCGTGTGATTACTATTGAAGTGCGCCCGGGCAGAGGTTTGCCAATCGATTCGTAAGTCTTGCGTCCCATTACGATATGATGCCCCATGGTGAGTGCTTTGAAGTGCTTTAAGTCGGCAGGCAAATGCCAGGGTAGTGTGTTGTTGATGCCGATCACGCGGTTCTTCGCCATCGCGACGATCAGTGAAACGCGCTGCCTCATACCGCAACGGGCGCCTTGATCGCCGGATGCGGGTCATAATTCTCCAGCGTGAAATCTTCATACTTGAACGAGAAGATGTCCTTCACCGCCGGATTGATGCGCATGTTCGGCAGCGGGCGCGGCTCGCGCGACAACTGCTCGCGGGTCTGCTCCATGTGGTTAAGGTAGAGGTGTGCATCGCCGAAGGTGTGCACGAAGTCGCCCGGCTTCAGGTCGCACACCTGCGCGATCACCAGCGTCAGCAGTGCGTAGGAAGCGATGTTGAATGGCACGCCGAGAAAGATATCGGCGCTGCGCTGATAAAGCTGGCAGGACAATTTTCCGTCGGCCACGTAAAACTGAAAAAACGCATGGCAGGGCGCCAGCGCCATCTTGTCCAGTTCGCCGACGTTCCATGCCGACACGATCAGGCGGCGCGAGTCCGGATTCTTTTTGATCTGTGCGACGACTTCGGAGATCTGGTCGATCACGCGGCCGTCGGGCGCGGCCCAGGAGCGCCACTGCTTGCCGTACACCGGGCCGAGGTTGCCGTTCTCGTCCGCCCACTCGTCCCAGATCTTGACGCCATTGTCCTTGAGATACTTGATGTTGGTGTCGCCCTGCAAGAACCACAGCAGCTCATGCACGATGGACTTCATGTGACATTTCTTGGTGGTCACCAGCGGAAATCCCTCCGCCAAGTCGAAGCGCATCTGGTAGCCGAACACGCTGAGCGTGCCGGTGCCGGTGCGGTCGGATTTATTTGTGCCGTGTGTCAGCACATGTTTCATGAGATCAAGATAAACGCGCATTACTTCAGATACTCCGATAAACTTTTTAAACATTCATTCAACTTCGCTATCCCCTCTCCCTTGCAGGGAGAGGGCTAGGGAGAGGGTAGAAGTGTTGGGTAACTCGACATTGTTTTTACCCTCATCCTAATTGTCCCTTCGCTTCGCTCTTCCACTCTGCAAGGGTGAAGGGACCGAAGGAGGTGCTCATCATTATCTTAGTGCGAAGCCGTATAATCGCGGCATCGAATCAATTTTCGAGGACGCAATGCTAGCACAACTGACCGCATCATCTGCTCTACCCAAAGCCATGAACGCAGCCCACCTGCTGGTGCTGTTGCCCAAGGGCAAGACCCTGCCCAGCGATGTGCCGCATCGCGAATTGCTAACTGCCGTGCTCAAGCGGCGCGGCATCAAGGCCGAGGAATTCGCCGCCACGCCGGTCGCCGCGAATGCTGCCGACGGCAGCCTGATCGCCTGGGCGATGCTGGATTTCAGCAAGACCAATTTTGCCGTGCAGACGCAGGCGCGCAAGGCCATGCAGTTGCTGCTGGACGAACAACCGGCCGGTGTCACCATCGTGGTGCAGGGCGATGCGGCACAACGCCAGCAGGCCGCCGAAGCGGCGGTGTATGCGGCCTGGGTGAACGGCGCGCCGCTGCCACTGCACAAGAAAAAAGCCGACCAGCGCAAGCCGCTGCAAAAGATCGCGCTGTACGGTTTTGCCGACACCAAAAGTTTTGCCGCGCTCAAGGCGCAAGCCGAAGGCAATTTGCTGTGCCGCACCTTGACCGTGCTGCCGCCCAACGAACTCACTCCCACGCTGTATCGCAAGCGCATCAAGGAGCTTGCCAAACAAAACGGCTGGCAGCTCAAGGAGTTTGACCTGAAAGCGTTGCGCAAGATGGGCGCTGGCGCGTTCGTCGCGGTGGCGCAAGGCAGCCATGACGAAGATGCCGCCATCGTGCATCTGACCTACAAGCACCCGAAGGCGAAGCAGACCGTGGCGCTGGTCGGCAAGGGTATCTGTTTCGACACCGGCGGCCACAACCTCAAGCCCGCGCGCTACATGCACGGCATGCACGAGGACATGAACGGCTCGGCGCTCGCGCTCGGCATCCTGCTCGCCGCCACGCAACAAAAACTGCCGGTCAACATAGACTGCTGGCTGGCGATCGCGCAAAACCACATCAGCCCGAAAGCCTACAAGCAGAACGATATCGTCAAGGCGCTGAACGGCACCACCATCGAAGTGATGCACACCGATGCCGAAGGCCGCATGGTGCTGGCCGACACGCTCACGCTGGCCTCGCGCGAAAAACCGAATCTGCTGATCGACTTCGCGACGCTCACCGGCAGCATGGCCGTGGCGCTCGGTGCGCGCTACAGCGGCGTGTTGGGTAACCGCGATGCGTTGCTGCAACAAGCAGTGCAGGCCGGGCAACAAAGCGGCGAGCGACTGTGCGCTTTCCCGATGGACGACGATTACGAACCCGCGCTGGATTCCAAGGTCGCCGACATCAAGCAATGCACGCTGGATGGCGAAGCCGACCACATTCTGGCGGCACGATTCCTGAAACGCTTTGTCGAGTACGATGTACCTTGGTTGCACGTTGATCTTTCCTCCAGCCGTTGCGAAGGCGGGCTGGGTAGTGTGGCGAGCGATGTGACAGGTTTCGGCGTCGGTTGGGGATTGCTGATGTTGCATAGGTAGCCCTGATTCTATGTCTGAAAAACGGCTATAAAGCTGTTCCGATTACCCAACAAGTCAAACAACGTTTCAACAATATTTGAGTCAACAATAGTTGCCAGGAGCAGCGTCTGCTATACCATTTAGTGCACTGTCGTATTGAATAATTAAAGTGATAGTCTAGCTTCCATGGACTGAATATGTGGAGCGGAAAATATCATTAACAAGGAGCAAGAATGCAGCTGTCAACCTACCGATATACTCCCGCTGGCGGTTGGGAAAATGCGTTGGATCCAACATTGGATTCCGACAAAACATTGTTGATAGTTTTTGGCGGATCTGATACGGACGAGCTGACACCAGGTATTGTGGGTCTTCGCGAGGCGTTTCCCCGTTCAGTCTGGATTGGTTGCTCAACGGCGGGTGAAATATATGGCCGTACGATTGAAGATGATACGCTGGTAGTGGCCGTGATGAAATTTACCCATACTGTACTGCGTTTGGTCACCCGTGAGATATTTGACGACAAAACCTCTTTCGATGCGGGTTCCTATCTGTCAGGGGCTCTTGCCACCCCTGGCCTTAGGGCAATCTTCGTGCTATCCGATGGTATTTCTTGCTTCGGGTCTGAACTGGTCAATGGATTGATGCAAAATGTGCCACGAGGCGTGGTGGTGACGGGTGGCCTGGCGGGAGATGGAGATC
>JBAQWL010000247.1:0-2346 GCA_049298895.1 Gallionella sp. | reverse complement strand
GAGTTCGTTTCTTCATTGGCGACGCGCATCATCGAGATATCCTCCAAGGGAGTCACCGATTATCATGGCAACTATGAGGAATATCTGCGCGATCAGGGCATGGCCACCTAAGCACTTACGCAATCTTTGTAACCAAATGTCGCTTTTGATTCCGAAGTGGGCGGGCTCCCAAGCTTTTAAGGCCGCAAATATGCGGAAGTTCGTGGCTGGAGCACTGAAGCAAGCTTACTTACTTCACTGATTTTTTTATAATAGAAAGCATACCAGCATGAATGCAACAGATCGCGCCTTAATCGAACAAAACCAGTTGTTCCACGGCATGGACATAGCCAATGTCGAATACATGCTGGAGTATTGCTCTGAACGTAACCTAGCTGCGGGCGAATGCCTGTTGCAGCCGGATGAGCCCAATCATTTTATCTATCTAATATTTGAGGGAAAGCTAGGGGTTCATCTCGCCTCACCGAAACCCTTGGCACCTGAGATTCTACCGCCGCAGACGAAGGACGTTGATACCCAGTCACTGATACTTGCAACGTTGAGTGTCGGGGAATGTGTGGGGGAATTATCTCTGGTGGACGGGATGCCTCCTTCGGCTTTAGTCGTCGCTACAGTGCCCACCCGGGTATTATCGATACCTCATGACACAGTATGGTCGCTGGTTGACCAATCCCATGTGATCGCCAAGAATTTGCTGCACATTTTTGCTAGTCGCCTGCGCAGCGATAATCGTGCACTGATCGACTCACGTACCATAAGGAAACGGTTCCAGCAGCAAGCCTCTGTGGATGCGTTGACCGGCTTGCATAATCGTCACTGGATGATGGACGCTTTTCCGCGCACCATGCATCGCTGCTTGTTCAATAAAAATCCCTTCGCCATCATGATGTGCGACATCGATCATTTCAAGCGCGTCAACGATACCCATGGACATCTTGCTGGCGACATTGCTTTGCAGATTGTTGCCAGGTGCATGACAAAACACCTGAGGCCACATGACTTGATGGTTCGTTACGGCGGTGAAGAATTTTCAGTACTGCTACCCGATACCGACTCGCAACAAGCAAACATCGCCGCCGAACGATTGCGCACGGCAATTGCGGATACAGCAATACATGGCGATGATTTTTCATTTCAGGTGACCATTTCGATAGGTATCACCTCGACCCAGCATGAGGAAAAACTTGAGACTCTCATCGGCAAAGCAGACCAAGCACTTTACCGAGCAAAAGAGCAGGGGCGGAATCGCGTAGTAATTTTTGACTGACAAGTTAAGCTTGCACTATCGAACACGCATGAAAACTGCCCTATGAAAAAAATCATACTTGCAATAATTTTACACTCCCTGCTGTCTCCGGCTTCGGTGTTGGCCAGTGTAGAGCCTGCCGTTATCTACTGGGACTCCGAGACCGGCAAGACACTGCGTGCCCGTATGTCGGTAGATGCGGATTACTGGCAGCTGAGCCCGACTTTCACCGTGCAGATGACCCAGTCATATTGTGCTGTCGCCAGTGCCGTCACTGTGCTCAACGCACTGCCAATCAACAAGCCTGTTGACCCGACTTATGCTCCCTACGCCTACTTTACCCAAAGCAATTTTTTCACCCCAGATGTCTTAAAAGTCATCAGTCCGCAGACTGTGTTGGCCATGGGAATGACTCGCGAAGAGATGGCGCAAACACTGACTCACCACGGTGTCAAAGCAAAATCCATCGCGGGCGACACTTTCGACGACGATGCTTTGCGTACCCTGTTGAAAAGGTCGCTGGGAGACGATGGTCAGTTTGTACTGGCAAATTATTTACGTGCCAATCTAGAGCAGGTAGGAGGAGGGCACTGGTCGGTATTGGCCGCTTATGATGAATTGTCCGACCGTGTGCTGATACTCGATGTGGCCAAGTACAAATACACGCCAGCGTGGGTCGGCATCAGCACCTTGCGTCTGGCAATCGCCACAATAGACACGACCAGCAATAAAGCGCGGGGGCTGGTTGTCGTGTCAAAGCGAACAGATGAGAAATAGCTTCAACCGATTCGCAAAAATATTTGCGGGGCTGGAGCTGCTGAAACGAGAAGTAATCATGATGATAGTGTCGCCCTTGGTGACGAAGACGAAGTTCCTGCTAAACATTAGGCACGAGGTCATCGCGAAATGAGCGGAATCCGATTTAGTGGACGGGCAAGTCAACTGAATTATGCCGCAAATTGTTGCTGGTTTACGAAATCAGCGGGTGCTTGATTGCCGATTTTCGCATGACGTCGGATGCGATTGTAAAACACCTCGATGTATTCAAAGACGACCTGCCTGGCTTGCTCACGGGTGGCGAAGCGGCAGTGATGCAAGCT
>JBAQWL010000246.1:0-10887 GCA_049298895.1 Gallionella sp. | reverse complement strand
TGGTGCGGAAGATGTCTTGCTGGATGTGGCACGAAGCCATCAAGTGCCAGTACATATTTTCCGACTTCCAAATGTGTTTGGGAAATGGTGCAAGCCTAACTACAACTCTGTGGTGGCAACGTTTTGCCACAACATCGCCCTTGATCTTCCTATTCAAATCAACGACCCAGCCGCGTCAGTAACGTTGGTGTATGTGGATGATGTGGTCGAGCGTTTTGTGCAGCTAATGGATGGCACTGATGCCGTGGTTGGTGCGGATGGCTTTGCTACCATAGTGCCGCAATATACCGTGACGATTGGCGAGCTTGCTCGCCAGCTGCAGGCGTTCAAGGACAGTCGTTCCACTCAGGTGATAGAGCGCGTTGGCACAGGGTTGGTGCGGACGTTGTATGCGACGTATGTGAGTTACCTGCCAGTGGAATCCTTTGCCTACACCGTGCCACAGTATGCTGATCAGCGTGGCGTGTTTGTGGAAATGCTTAAGACCTACGATTCAGGACAGTTTTCATACTTTACCGCGCATCCCGGTATCACTCGGGGCGGACACTATCATCATACCAAGACCGAAAAGTTTTTAGTTATTAAGGGGCGGGCGTGTTTCAAATTCAGACAGATGCAAACTGGTCAAGAGCACGAGCTGGTCACGATAGGCGATAAGCCTGAGATTGTGGAAACCATACCCGGCTGGACACATGACATCACTAACATCGGCAATGACGAAATGATTGTGATGCTATGGGCCAGCGAAATTTTTGACCGCGCTCGCCCTGACACCTTTGCATGCCCATTGCAGTAGCCATTTTTAAAAAATATTTCATCATGAAAAAACTTAAAGTTTTAACCGTGGTTGGTACCCGGCCTGAAATTATTCGCTTGTCTCGCGTTATGGCAAGTCTGGACGACCATTGCGACCATGTGCTGGTACACACCGGGCAAAATTATGACTACGAACTGAACCAGGTATTTTTTGACGACTTAGGTGTGCGTAAGCCAGATTATTTTTTAAACAGCGCGGCTGACAGTAGTGGCGTGGCACATACCATTGGCAATCTCATCATTGCAGTCGACCAAGTGCTGGCCGAGGTAAAACCTGAGGCAATGCTTGTGCTAGGCGACACGAACAGTTGCCTAGCCGTCATACCAGCCAAGCGTCGCAAGATACCGATTTTCCACATGGAAGCAGGTAATCGTTGCTTTGACCAGCGAGTCCCAGAAGAAGCGAACCGCCGCATCGTTGATCACACGGCGGATGTCAATTTGACTTATAGCACTATCGCACGCGACTATCTATTACGCGAGGGACTGTCACCAGATTTGATCATCAAAACGGGTAGTCCGATGTTTGAGGTACTGACGCACTACCGCCCACGCATTGATGCTTCTGACGTGCTGGCGCGCTCGGGCCTTGAGGTTGGCAACTACTTTGTTGTCAGTGCGCACCGTGAAGAAAACATCGAGTCACCAAGAGCATTTGCCAAGCTGGTTGATGTGCTAAACGCTATAGCGGAAGAATACGGCCTCCCTGTTATTGTATCGACCCATCCGCGCACACAGAAACGGATCGATGCGACGAATTCTAAATTCCATAAGCAGGTACATTTACTAAAGCCGCTTGGTTTCCATGACTATGTCAAATTGCAGTTATCAGCGCGTGCAGTTCTATCTGATAGCGGAACCATCAATGAAGAGTCATCAATCCTTAATTTCCCCGCACTAAACTTACGTGAAGCGCATGAACGGCCAGAAGGAATGGAGGAAGCAGCGGTGATGATGGTAGGGTTAGATGTCAACCGTGTACGTCAAGGCTTGTCTATTTTGGGTACACAGTCACGCGGAGAAAATCGAACGGATCCACATGGCATCCGACAAGTGTCGGACTACAGCATGCCCAATGTGTCAGACAAAGTGGTTCGAATCATCCACAGCTACACAGATTATGTGAATCGCGTGGTATGGAGGAAATACGAATGACGCAGACACCCACTTTGCGGATTCTTGTGGTCTCTCAATATTTCTGGCCTGAAAGTTTTCGTGTAAATGAACTCGTGACCGAGCTTGTCAAAAAAGGCCACCGAGTGACTGTTCTTACCGGACATCCGAATTACCCTGGCGGAATAGTTTTCCCTGAATTCAAAACCAATCCTGATAACTTTGCAAACTACGCTGGGGCTGACGTTGTTCGAGTTCCTATGCGGCCGCGTGGGCAAGGAAGTATTCGGTTGGTGCTGAATTACTTGAGTTTTGTTTTTTGGGGTTTGTTATTAGGTCCATGGTTATTGCGAGGTCGGAAATATGATAGTATCTTCGTGTTTCAAACGGCTCCAATAACGTCTGCTATACCTGCGATTTTTCTAAAGTGGATTAAAAAAGCTTCCTTAACAATATGGGTTCTAGATCTTTGGCCTGACCAATTGTCATCTCTGGGTGTTGTCCGCTCAAAGAAAATATTGTGGTTGGTTGGCCAGATGGTTAGATTTATTTACAAATACTGCGATCTTATCCTTGCCCAATCACGTGCGTTTGCGCCTGGTATTTCACAATGGTCGCGCGATCCTTCTAAGACACAATATTTTCCTCAATGGACTGAATCAGAATATAACGCCGGTGCTGTAGCAGAGGTTGCCGAAGAAGTGAAGGATTTTTCTAACACCTTCAACGTTATGTTCGCTGGCAACATCGGTGATTGCCAAGATTTCCCAGCAGTTCTCGATGCAGCAGAAAGACTTAAACATAGAAAAGAGATTAGATGGCTAATAGTTGGTGATGGCAGGTTCGCAGATTTTGTTAAACAAGAAATCGTTAGACGTGGTTTAAGCCATTGCATGCTCATGCTAGGGCGTCATCCATCGGAGAGAATGCCCTCTTTTTTTACTGCAGCCTCAGCATTGCTTGTGTCGCTACGTTCAGAGCCTGTATTTACGATGACGATCCCAGGAAAAATCCAAAGCTATCTTGTTGCAGACCGCCCTATCCTTGCAATGCTTGATGGTGAAGGAGCGCGGGTAATTCAAGAAGCAAATGCAGGATTGACTTGTCCTGCTGGGGATTCAGTCGCACTTGCTCAGTGTGTTGAAGCTTTGTATGCAATGACTGGTCAAGAAAGAGCAGATTTTGGCAATAACGGCAGGCAATATGCCCAGCAACACTTTGATCGCGAGAAACTGATTAACCAATTATGTGAGTGGTTACCGAAGAAGATTTAAGTTCTATTGAATTTCTCTGCTTCAGAGATCAAGGTGGTATCATCAAACGGCAAGGTGGTCGAACCGGGTAACGCCCAAGGGGTTGTACAAGGATTGTTGGAGCTGCTGCACTCCCCGTGCGTGCAACTCTTGGAGCGGCAGCGCGTCAGGCGGTTCAAGCCTGGGACAAAGTTAGAGTGTTGAATGGTTTTGAAATTCAATTGCAGAAATTGTGTAACGAATAAAGCTCCGTCACTTCTGCCTGCATCTTTTGCCAATTCTTATTTTATAAGTTGTTACCTATGCCAGGCGGATTTTTACGACCCTATCAATCGAGAATTTCCCTTTTACAGCGTTTGCTTGATGCGGGATGGATTGGTTTCGCGTTGTGGATTTCGCACAGATTGTATTTGGGTGAGAGTGTTAAATACAACGTTGTATTAGCCTTTCTATCAGTTGCCTGCTTTTACTTCTTTGCGACATCCAGGGGCCTGTATGCTTCGTGGCGTGTTGGGGGTTTGGTTGATGAGATTACCGATCTTTTAATAGCCTGGGGTGAGGTTATCGTGGTGCTGGTGATGTTGGCTTTTATTAGCAAAACCACCGCCAATTTATCGCGCATTGCACTTATGGCCTGGTTTATCTTGACACCATTTGGCTTGATCATGGTGCGGATGTTTGTCCGGATGTTTCTTAGAGAAATTCGCCGTGCTGGGAAAAATACCAGAACGCTGGCTATCATCGGAGCAAATACACAAGGGTTGAGTTTGATCGAGAAATCACTAAGCGTGCCGTGGATGGGTATGAAGCCGTTGGGCATCTACGATGATGGTGTAATTGAGCCGGTCTCGGAGGTAATTCGATCTTATTTGAAGGGTGGGGTAGCAGACCTGATAAAGAAGGCACGGGAGGGCAAAGTAGATTACGTATATATCGTACTGTCGATGCAGGATGAGGGTCGAATCATTAAACTTGTCAACGCGTTCGCTGATACCACAGCTTCTGTGTACGTGGTACCCGATATGTTCGTTTCAGATTTGCTGAATGCAAGATGGACCAGTTTCCACGGAATACCGGCAATCCGGGTATATGAAACCCCCTTCATGGGAGTGGACGGCTGGGTTAAGCGCATGGAAGATTTATTCCTTGGCTCCCTGTTTTTCGCAATTGCAGTCATACCAATGGTTGTAATCGGGGTGGCAATCAAGTTGACTTCACCGGGTCCGGCGATTTTCAAGCAGCGGCGTTATGGATTGAATGGCGAGGTCGTCAATATATGGAAGTTTCGTACCATGTACGTTTGTGAAGACTGTGAAAACGTTCCTCAAGCGAAGAAGCATGATCCGCGTGTTACCCCGTTGGGAAAGTTTCTGAGAAGAACATCGCTGGACGAATTTCCTCAATTGATAAATGTGCTGGAAGGACGGATGTCCCTGGTGGGCCCTCGGCCTCATGCGGTTGCGCATAACGAACAGTACCGGAAAGAAATTCATGGTTACATGTTGCGACACAAGGTTAAACCGGGAATTACAGGTTTGGCGCAGATTAGGGGCTGGAGAGGCGAAACCGACACGCTGAACAAGATGGAAAAAAGGATAGAGTGCGATCTGGAATACATCAGGAACTGGTCGCTGTGGCTGGATATCAAGATCATTTGGCTGACCCTGTTGAGGGGATTTTTGGGCAAAAATGCTTATTGAGGTTCAAGGGTGTTGGCGCGTGCTTGGTCTGCTGATACGACTTATTCCGATTTTATTTTAAAACAACAATGATCCTGTAGGGTGCGTTCCACGCACCAACGATAATGGTGCGTGGAACGCACCCTACGTCTTTGCACTTTCAATTTAGAGATGGAATTACTATGTGAGCCGTTCGTGCTTTGTAGGAGTCTGACTTGTCGGGCGATTCAAGGGCGTCGCGCAACAAGTTGCGCTCCTACAGCAGCGTTTCCTTCCTAATGGATTATACGGGGTTAACTCCGCTTGAGAATATCCGGATTGCAATTCCGATATTTCACGTATAATTCCTCCATGATTCTACGAGTTCATCATCTTGAATTACTTAAGCGCCAGCTTGCAAACTTTCCTGTGGTTGCTATTTTGGGAGCCCGGCAGGTGGGTAAAACGACGCTGGCCCGTCAGTTAGAAGCAGATTGGGATGGACCAAAGCGTCATTTCGATTTGGAAGATCCAGGCGATCAGGCACGGCTTGCTGATCCTGCTTTTATTTTGCGGGAGCTTAAAGGTTTGGTGGTGCTGGACGAGATTCAACTCCGTCCGGATATTTTTCCCTTGCTACGAGTGTTGGCTGATCGACCGAATGCACCTGCACGATTTTTGATTCTGGGGAGTGCTGCACCCGAGTTGCTCAAGCACACCGCCGAGAGTTTGGCAGGCAGGGTGGTTTTTCACGAGTTGGATGGGCTGGCGCTGCATGAAATTGCGCAGGGGAATGCTTCGCCAGACTGGCTGGATACACGTTGGCTGCGCGGCGGTTTTCCGCGTTCTTTGTTGGCTGGCAATACGCAGCTTAGTCGTGAATGGCGTGATGCGTTTATCCGTACTTATCTTGAACGCGATTTGCCGCAGCTGGGTATCAATCTCCCGGCAGCGACGATGCGCCGTTTTTGGACAATGCTGGCGCATTACCATGGGCAAACCTGGAATGGGAGTGAGTTGTCGCGATCTCTGGGGGTAAGCGACAAAACGGCGTCGCGTTATCTGGATATTCTGGAGGGCACGTTCATGGCTTATCGGCTGACGCCTTGGCATGCGAACGTGGGCAAGCGGGAGGTAAAAGCACCCAAGATTTATGTGGCAGATTCGGGTTTGCTGCATAGTTTGCTGGGCATCAGTGATCAGGATGCTTTGTTGGCGCATCCCAAATGTGGCGCTTCGTGGGAGGGTTTTATTCTGCGCGAGATTATCCGTCGCACTGACGCAAAACGGGGTGAGGCTTTTTTCTGGGGTGTGCATGCAGGGGCAGAGTTGGATTTGCTGATTCTTCAGAATGGTCGTCGCTTGGGGTTTGAAATTAAATTGACCAAGTCGCCACAAGTCACCGCATCGATGCGTTCTTCAAAAGAAACGCTGGGGTTGGATCATTTGTATGTGATGTGTCACGGTGAAGGCGAACCTTGGCCACTGTCAGAAGGCGTGACTGCCGTTCCCGCTTCTTGTTTGGCTTCGGATCGGTGGCTGCCTATGATGGAGGACTGAGACTGAGGGGCAGGGTCGAGATTGGAACATCATGCATAAGGCATGTACGACTTTTTGGTATTAGTTTGCGAAAAAGTCGCGTCTTTTTTGCAGTCTTGTTAGACTAATCCCATGAAGCAAGAGGCGGCCTCGGTAATTCGTTTTGGGCGCGGAAATCTCATTCCTCCACCGCACACAATCGAAACCAATCGCGCCTAAAGGCGCTCCGATGGGATAAATTACGTCGAACTTTATATGAGTCATTACTCCCCGCTGATCTCCGCTTTTGTTACGCTGTTGCTGACCTTGATACTGACCTTGAACAAGGAAGGTCTGTTGCAAGACATTCCCAACGATCGTTCTTTGCACACCGAGCCGATTCCGCGCACTGGGGGCATCGCGTTGATGGCGGGGATTTTGTCAGGATGGGTGTTGATGATTCAATTCTGGACATGGTGGATCGTGCTGCCGGTGCTGGGCCTGTTTGTGTTGTCGCTGGTGGATGATATGCGCAACCTTACCCCGAGGACGCGTCTGATCGGCCATTTTGTTGCCGCGCTGATCGTGTTGGGTGGTGCGGGGGTAGACTGGCTGTGGCTGTTGCCGGTATTGTTGTTCATCGTGTGGATGACCAATCTGTATAACTTCATGGACGGCTCGGATGGCTTGGCGGGCGGGATGGCGCTATTCGGGTTCAGTTTCTACGGCATCGCCGGATTGATGCACGGCGACGAAATCTTTGCGATGATGAATTTTTCGATCGGCGCTGCGTCACTCGGTTTTCTTTATCACAATTTTCATCCGGCCAAAATATTTATGGGTGATGCGGGGTCAATCCCGCTCGGTTTTCTCGCTGCGGCATTCGGGGTGTGGGGCTGGCAACAGGGTTATTGGCCATTCTGGTTCCCCATACTGGTGTTTTCACCGTTTGTGGCTGATGCGACCTTGACGCTATTCAAGCGTGTGCGGCGCGGGGAAAAGCTTGCACAAGCCCATCGCAGTCACTATTACCAGCGTCTGGTGCAAATGGGCTGGGGGCATCGCAATACTGCGATAATCGAGTATCTGCTGATGTTCCTGGCGGGGGCATCCGCGCTATGGGGTATCAACCTTGATGTCCAGGGGCAAGGCAATCTGCTGGCGTGGTGGGGTGCGATCTATCTGGGGCTGACGATGTGGATCGATCGACGCTGGCGGCAATATGAGGTGAGCAAGGAAAAGGTTGCCGATAATTAATTCCACTGCTCGTTAAAAAAACAATAATCATGTAGGGTGCGTTCCACGCACCATTATCATTGGTGCGCACAGCGCACCCTACGATAGGTCACACATAACAAAGGGAACGCAGTTGATATTTAACTCCAATATTCGCACCGCTCTGGCGGTGCTGCATGATGCGATCGCTGCCGTGCTGGCGTGGAGTCTCGCCTATTTGCTGCGCTTCAATTTTGAATTGCCGCCCGAGTTTGCTGCTGAATTGCACCAAACCGTGCTTTGGGTGGTGCTGATGCAATTGGTCATTTTTTGGCGATTCCACCTGTATCGTGGCATCTGGCGATATGCTAGCACCACCGACCTGCGCCGCATTTTTTTGGCGGTCATACTGTCTGCAGCGGTCGTACCGTTGATGTTCGTGATGCTGCGCATGGATATGG
The DNA here is from genome assembly GCA_049298895.1 of Gallionella sp. GTDB lineage: Bacteria > Pseudomonadota > Gammaproteobacteria > Burkholderiales > Gallionellaceae > Gallionella. The sequence continues at coordinate 2,853 of JBAQWL010000246.1, read as the reverse complement.
TGATTCCCCGTTCGGTACTGGTGATTAATCCGCTCCTGCTGATACTGATGATGGGCGGCAGCCGCTTCGTGTATCGGTTATGGAAAGAGCAAGGGTTGTACAGTGACTTCAAGTTGCGTGGAGAACCCGTGCTGGTATTGGGCGCTGGCGATGCGGCGGCAAGCCTGGCCAAGGATTTGGTCAAGAATGCTAATTGGCGGCTGGTTGGCTTTCTGGATGACGACACCGATACGCATGGACACACCCTGAACGGCGTGCGGGTGTTAGGAGCGTTGGATAGCCTGCCGGATTGGGCTGACCGGCTTGGCGTGTCGCAAGTGATCATCGCCATGCCTGCCAGTTCGCACCAGCAGCGCAAACGCGCGATCCAACTGTGCAATCAAGCCAAGCTGAAAGCGCTCACGGTGCCCTCTTTCGATGATTTGATGAGCGGCAAAGTGGCAGTGTCACAGTTGCGCGCGATAGAGCTGGACGATTTGTTGGGGCGCGATCCGGTGCTACTGGACGATGCTGGATTGCATGCGCTGCTGGGGGGCAAGGCGGTGATGGTGACCGGCGCGGGCGGATCGATCGGGTCTGAAATGTGTCGCCAGATCGCGCGCTTTGCACCCGCCAAGCTGGTGCTGTTCGAGTCAAGTGAATTTGCCTTGTACACCATTGATCAAGAACTGAAACAGCTGTTTCCAACTTTGAATTTTGTCTGTCTGGTGGGTGATGTACGAGATTCCGCGCGAGTAGAAGAAGCTATGCAGCAGTATCAGCCGGGTGTGGTGTTTCACGCGGCAGCTTACAAGCACGTGCCGTTGATGGAGCAAAACAATGCTTGGCAAGCTATTCGGAACAATGTGCTGGGCACCTGGACGGTGGCGCTCGCGGCTCAGCGGCAAGGTGTCAGTAAATTCGTGATGATTTCCACTGACAAGGCGGTGAATCCCGCCAATGTGATGGGTGCAAGCAAACGACTGGCCGAGATGGTATGTCAGGCATTGCAGGGCAACAACCCTGCTCCTGACGTCTCTCCTGCAGGTGGTGAAAATAAGACCAAATTTGTGATCGTGCGCTTCGGCAACGTGTTGGGCAGCACCGGCAGTGTCATTCCGAAGTTTCGTGCGCAAATCACGCAGGGCGGGCCGCTCACTGTCACACATCCCGAGATCATTCGTTATTTCATGTCCATACCCGAAGCGGCGCAACTGGTGTTACAGGCCGGTTTGATGGGACATGGCGGTGAAATCTTCGTGCTCGACATGGGCGAGCCGGTGAAGATCGTCGATCTGGCCAAAGACCTGATACGCCTGTCCGGCTTTACGGAGGAGGAAATCAAGATTGAATTTACCGGGCTGCGTCCGGGAGAAAAACTTTATGAAGAGTTGCTGGCGGACAACGAGCATACCTTGCCCACACCACATCCCAAGTTGCGTATCGCACAAGCTCGGCAGGCCGATGCTGCCTGGCTGCTGAAACTGTTGATCTGGGTTGCGGCAAAGACCATGCCGGATGATGCAGTGCGCGCGGCGCTGACAGAATGGGTGCCGGAATATAGGCCGAATCATGAGGCAGATCAAAAACGTGGCTAACCCTTCGACAAGGCTCATAACCAGCGACTTGGCTGCTGTTGTTGGGCAGCCTAGTCGAATGGCTAATTGTTTCATCAGGACAGAGCTTTCTGTCATCATCATCACCAAGAATGAGGCGGCGAATATCCGCGACTGTCTTGAATCGGTGTCGTGGGCCGACGAGATCATCGTAGTAGATTCCGGTAGCAGTGATGCGACTGCTGAAATTTGCACGGGATTCGGTGCGCAGGTTTACGTGCATGATTGGCCGGGATACGGCGCGCAAAAAAATCGCGCGTTGGCCTATGCCAGTAAAGATTGGGTGTTATCACTTGATGCTGATGAGCGGGTCACGCCAGAACTGCGCACTGAAATTAAGTCTGTGCTGCAAAACCCACGGGCAGACGGCTATGAAATTCCGCGCCTGTCAAGTTTTTGCGGCCGTTTCATGCGCCATTCGGGTTGGTATCCGGATTATGTGCTGCGCCTGTTCCGGCGTGGAAAGGGCAGCTTCAGCGATGCGCTGGTGCATGAATCGGTGCAGTTGCAGGGAAGTGCCGCGCGCTTGCAACAGCAATTGCTGCATTACAGTTACCGGGATTTTGACGACGTACTATCGAAATTGAACAGCTACTCCAGTGCGGCTTCGACCATGTTGCAAGGTCGAGGGAAAAGGGGTAGCTTGACCCAGGCAGTGCTGCATGGCCTGTGGGCGTTTATCCGCACCTATTTTTTGCGTGCAGGCTTTCTGGATGGCCGTGAAGGTTTTATGCTGGCTGTAATGAATGCCGAGAACAGCTATTATCGCTATATCAAACTTTGGTTGAAGCAGAAGACCTGACAGCCCTTGGTAGCTTCATTACTGTATAAACCGAACAATCCAAACAATGAATCACCCTACTCCGCTTCTTTCTGTCGTCATCCCGGTATATCAGGCCGAGCATTGTCTCGATGAATTATATCTGCGTCTCAAGGCCGCACTAGAAAGTATCTCGCCTGAGTTTGAAATGGTGCTGGTCGAAGATTGTGGGGGTGACGGCTCTTGGCAGGTGATCGAGCGATTAGCTACAGCAGATCCGCGCGTGCGTGGCCTCCAGTTCAGCCGCAACTTTGGCCAGCATTACGGCATCGCACTCGGGCTGGGTGCCTAGGGCGTGGCCTTCTACTACATCATGCACTTCCTCGGCAGCGATATTTCGCTTCAGACCGCGCTGTTCATCTACGCCTTTTCCATGCTGGCCGGTGCACACTGCTTCCTGCCCGGCGGACTAGGCGGGGCGGAAGCCACCATAGTTAT
>JBAQWL010000245.1:0-7083 GCA_049298895.1 Gallionella sp. | reverse complement strand
TTGTCTGACTCCCCCTACTTCATGCGCTATCTGGCTACTTTCTTTCAGGAGAACGGTTTTCGTGTCATGGCACTATTGTTGCCTGGTCACGGCACTCAACCAGGGGACCTGCTTGATGTAAGTTGGCGGGAGTGGACCGAAACAATAGCCTATGGCGTGGACAGGTTGGCCGAAGAGACTGAAGAAGTCTATCTGGCCGGATTGTCTGCAGGTGGCGCTTTAAGTATATATCAGGGCTTGTGCGATAACCGTGTGCGTGGTTTATTTTTATTTTCTCCAGCGCTCAGTGTATCGTCAAGGGCGGCGTTGGCAAAGTTGCACAAGCTATACAGTTGGCTGATACCGTCTGGAAAATGGTTGAGCGTAAAGCCAGACCATGACATTTATAAATACGAATCTTTCCCTAAAAATGCTGCGGCGCAGATGTATGCATTGACCAAACAGATTAATAGGCTATTACAACAGCGTGGCATGAACATCCCTGTGTTCGCAGCCGCCAGTGCAGATGACACGACGGTGGATACCTCGGCTACACTGGAATTTATTGCGCATCACGCGCACCACCCATCCAGTAAATTGGTACTCTACGTTACCAATACAATACGTATCCCGCCTGACATTCCGGCAGAAAAACTGGAATTGGTGAGCAGCGTTTTTCCCGAGCAGAGGATATTAAGTTCCGCACATACAGCCATTGTGCTGCCTGCAGAGGATGTTCATTACGGGCTAGAAGGAGAATATTCCAATTGCATTCATTATTATCCAGATGATATTGAAAAATTTATTTCCTGCAATAATAATCCCCAGTCTGTATTGCAGGGGGAGGTGACCAAACAGAATCTCAAGAAGGGTGTTCTACGCCGCTTGATGTATAACCCGAATTTCTCGGCACTCAAAGTTACCATGAAAAAGTTCATTGATGAATTGCCATGATCACCCCCAGAAGTTTATTCCTCATTTGGATAGGATATGAAGATAAAAAAAGCAAATAACGGCAAGAAAAGCCTGATATTCGCGCATCGTGGCGCAAATAGAGAGGCTGCTGAAAACACTCGAAATGCTTTCGACAAGGCACTGGAATACCTCATCGATGGCATTGAAACGGATGTTCAACTGAGCCGAGATGAAATCCCTGTGCTCTGGCATGATCGATTCCTCGATAAACTCGGCATGCCCAGCAAGCATATCGATGATTTTGATTATGCGCGGTTGCAGTCCTTCGATTTCACAGGAAATTTTCTAATCTACTCCGACACGGACACGCGGGACAAGGATGAGCGGATCATGGCATTGCAATCGTTTTTGGATGCTTACCGCAAGAATTGTCACCTTCTGATCGAAATTAAAAATCGCGAATGGGAAGCCTCCTATCGCCATGAGATCAAGGTGCGACAAACCATGGCTATGGTTGGTTCTACAGTTGACGATGACTGTATGGTTTCCTCGTTCGATCTTGATAGCTTGGGCTATGCCCACCTGTGTGAGCCGAATGTCCCACTGATTTACAACTTTGAAACTAATCAAACGGTTGAAGATGCACGACACGTCCTCTCTACGCAGCCCTTTCTTTACGGTCTATGTCTACCCATCTCAACCCTTGATGAATCTATGCTCAAGCTGCTGCGCAATCAAAATAAATGTATCGCCGCCTACACGTGCAATAGCGACGAGGAAATAAGCAAGGCACTGGAATTTGGAGTGGACATACTCATCAGCGATGTTCCACAGAGAGCGTTGCAGATGAGGGACCAGTGATGAGGAATAGGTGAAACGCGACTTTTCATTATTGGCAGGCCATCAATTTGATCTGCTGGTTTGCGGCGGCGGAATTTATGGTGCGTGGACAGCCTATGACGCGGCCTTGCGCGGTTTACGCGTTGCCATCGTCGAGCAGGGCGATTGGGCCTGTGCCACCTCATCGGCATCCAGCAAGTTAATCCACGGCGGCCTGCGCTATTTAGAAACCTTAGACTTCAAGCTGGTCAGAAAAGCCCTGGCAGAACGAAAAATGCTTTTGGAAGTGGCGCCACATCGTGTCTGGCCGCTGCGTTTTGGTGTACCGGTGTATGCCGACAGTCGCATAGGTTCGCTGCGCTTGAAGGCTGGTTTAACACTCTACGATTTTATGGCAGGTTTTCCCGTTGCGGAAATGAGCTACCGTCACTTCAGGCAGAAATTATTTTCTGAACATTTTCCATGCCTCAATATAGCAGGTCTGCGCGGCGGCTTTACCTACGGCGATGCGCAGACCGATGATGCGCGACTGGTGCTGGAACTGATTGCGGGGGCAATGAATGCGGGTGCGGTCTGCGTGAATTATTGCAAGTTGACCGGATTGTCCGAAGCAACCAGATCAATTGAGACGAAGGACCGGGTGAGCAGGGTAACGGTTCAGGATCAGCTCACCCATGCCATTGCAGAAATCAGTGCCAGGCAAATCGTCTATACCACTGGTCAATGGACTGCGGCTGCCAAGCCAGGACGCGAGTGGTGTCGGTTGAGCAAAGGCATCCATTTAGTCATGCCTGCGCTACCGGGTGATGAGGCATTGCTACTAACAGCCCAATCGGATGGCAGGGTGTTTTTCATCATTCCCTGGTACGGCATGACGCTGCTAGGCACTACCGATACAGATTATCGGGGTGATGTCGAACATATTGGAGTCGAACCTGAAGAGGTCGCCTATCTACTCACAGAGGCGAATCATTATCTCAATACTGCGTGGACGGAAAGTAATGTTGTTGGCAGATATGCCGGTGTTCGTGTGATGAAGCTCAGCGAAAAATCATCGTCATCTGCCGTCAGCCGCGATTGGGAATTAAAGACCGCAAGCAATAGTGCACATTATTCCATCGGCGGTAAGATCACCTCAGCTCGCGTAGATGCGGCATGCATCGTCGATGCGGTGTGCGCACAGCTGGATGTCAATGTGCCGTGCCCAACGACGAGCCGCCCATTTCCTTGGTCGCCAGAGGGAAGTTATGCCGAGTGGTCTGCTGCGAAAACTACTCAGGCTGTTCAGTTGGGCATTGACCAGGAAAGCGTCATGTGGCTACTTCGTCGGCATGGTAAGCGGGCAGATGAAGTGTTGCGCATGGTAGGGGAAGATGTAAAGTTAGCCGAACGTATCACGCTTGCGTTGCCATTTATTTACGCAGATTTATTATTTTGTGCCCGTGAAGAAATGGCCATTCATTTGCATGATTTATTGCGCCGTCGCATGCCGTTGTTAATTCTGGCCAAGCTCGATAAAAGTGATCTGCGACGCATTGCCGCAACCGTCGCTCCGATTATGGGCTGGGATGAGGATGCAATCACTTCCGAAATAGAAGCCAGCATTGGTGATTAAAATTGATTGTATCTATCGCGCTTGACCTAGGCACCACTTCAATCAAGGCTGGCTTGCTAATCCAGGGCGGTGCACTCAGTAATATCGTTGTATGCCCGGCCCCCAATATCACTGTAAATGACGGTCGATATGAAAGCAACGCGCTTGACTACGCGGTGCTTGCAGATCAAGTGCTTGATGAATGCCTTGCGCAAGCAAATGGTTGCACAACTTTTGGTCTGTGCAGTCAGCGTTCATCTTTTTTGATCTGGGAACAATCCAGCGGTAAGCCGATTACTCCGCTCATTTCATGGCAAGACAATCGTGGTGTGACCAGCTGTGAAGCTTTGCAAAAGCATCAGAACCTGATCCGCATGCTTAGTGGCTTGCCGTTGACCCCTTATTATTTTGCACCCAAGTTGCGCAGCTTGTTGCTAGAAAATGCCGATTGGTTGGCGCGATTAATTGGCGGCGAATTGTTGGTTGGCACGCTGGATACCTTTTTGATCTGGCGCTGGACTGGCGGAAAACATCATTTGACCGATGCTTCGATGGCGGCGCGTACGCTGCTTATGGACACCCGTTTACAACAATGGTCGCCCAAACTCTGCAATCTATTTGGCATACCTGTCCAGATTCTTCCGCAGATTCAATCATCCACTGGGATGAATATATCGATGGATAATGGTTTGACCTTAACTGCCAGTGTGGGCGACCAATCCGCTGCGTTATACGCCAGTGTCATGGAAGAGGATGGGGAAGCCTTGGCCAATCTCGGTACTGGTTGTTTTGTGGTGCGCTATCTGCCCGAAAAAAAATTTCTGACCGGGCAAGCTGCATCGTCAGGATACTTGCATACGTTGATCTACCAGGATAGCCAACAGCATCCTCATTTCGCCATTGAAGGAACGCTCAACTCCATAGCAGCTGCGCTTGCCCCTTACTCAGTGGAAGAATGCAGGTTCGGAGATTTGGGGGCGGATGATATTTTTTGCATCGCGGAACCCAGCGGTCTGGGGGCACCTTATTTTCGTAGCGATCTTGGCATCCGTTTTTCCCAGTCGGTTGAGCATTTGTCGCAACAACGCATAGCCTGCTTGTTGCTGGAAGCGGTTATTTTTCGGGTGGTAAAGATACTTGAGGATTTTCATCGCGAGTTTCCCATCGAGCGGGTCTATCTTTCGGGGGGATTATCTGAGCTGACATGTTTGCAGCAAGGCATCGCCTGCTGTGCCCCATTCGATGTCTACCGCCTTGAACAGACAGAGTCCAGCTTGCAGGGCGCTGTGCTACTTGCTGCCGGAATGGCACCGGCACACAGCAGAGCATGCGAAAAAATATCAACACCGCACGATGCTTCGGTAGTATTTAAAAAATATCAACATTGGGAAAAATGGCTGGCCAAGCTGTTGGATTCCTGAGCTATGATGCGTAACATCGTAAGGCGTGACCACAATCATGTGGCGGTATATTGACCGTGCGATATTTGCGGTGTAATTTATACTATGGGTTCGAGAGTAAACATTATGAAGGTAGCTAGCATGGAATGTTGGTTAAAACGCGTGTCGCTGGCCAGCGTTTTTTTGCCAAGGTTGGCTAAACAGTCCTTGGCAGCGTTCTGAAAGGTGATCCAAATGAATAATAACGCCAAGCTGTTCGTTTCGAATGTTAGCCACGCAGGCTTTTTGGTGGGAACCACAGCGGGTTTTGTCAATTGTGCAATCATAATAGGCCTGATGTTCGTTACTAGCCCATCCTTTGCCGACGAGGAACTCAACCATGAGCAGGTAGATCAAGAATTAATTGATCAAAACTTTGATATGACACTTTCCGTGACTGGGAAACAAACGCAAACGGACACTATCGATAGTGAGCCGGACGTTCCGGAAACGGGTGGTATGGAGACGGGCGATCTGAAAACGGGACAGTCGATATCGCCGCCATTAACAGGGGTGATTTCTGAATCCAGTGAGGTTGTCGAACAAACAATGATAGATGCGCCAAAATACAATGATGTTTTGACTGCTGTGTTACGCGGCGATATCAAAGCGGTACAGCAGTTGCTGGACTTGGGACGTTGGGTGGACAAGCCGGGTGATAGCAGCGGCACAACCCCGTTGATGGCGGCAGTGATGAACCGCGATGCAGATATGGTGCAATATCTGCTCGAGCATGGCGCACAATCCAGCCCGCAGGCACTTAAACTAGCCAAGGAAAATAAGGATGCCACGACGATACTGCTGCTGGAGCAACTCGACGAACACTAACCGGTCCCACTGAGTTGGCTGGATCCAGCTGCCAAAGTCAAATCATCTCATATGTTTAACGTAGATATGACTGTAGGCTAGCCGTTTGTCTACCTAACTTGAATCTAACGCATGAATCTGCATTTTACCTATTTGGTAAGCCATAAATCTGAAATTCCACCCCAACGAAATATCACTTAACTCCAGTGGGTCATTGCTTCTTGAGCGCCTGCCTGCTTCACAGTTTTATTCCAAGCCATAACCCTGATCAACCATAGAAGCTTGGTAATTCGGCTACCTTTGCTCGTACAATACGCAGTTAGCCATGAACATCATCACCTTCCCCAACAGCCCCTACCGCCTGCACCAGCCGTTCGAACCGGCGGGTGACCAGCCCACGGCCATTGCGCAACTGGTCGAGGGCATACGCGACGGCCTGTCGTACCAGACACTGCTCGGCGTGACCGGTTCGGGCAAGACCTTCACGATGGCCAATGTCATCGCGCAGCTCGGCCGCCCGGCGATGGTCATGGCGCCGAATAAGACGCTGGCGGCGCAGCTGTATTCCGAGTTTCGCGAGTTCTTTCCCGAGAACGCGGTCGAGTATTTCGTCTCCTATTATGACTATTACCAGCCTGAGGCCTACGTGCCTTCGCGCGATATGTTCATCGAGAAGGATTCCAGCATCAACGAGCAGATCGAGCAGATGCGATTGTCCGCCACAAAGGCGCTGCTGGAGCGCGAAGACTGCGTGATCGTTGCAACCGTCTCGGCGATCTACGGCATCGGCGATCCGGTGGATTACCACGGCATGATTTTGCATTTACGTAACAACGAAAAAATGCACCAGCGCGACGTGATCAAGCGCCTGATCGAGATGCAGTACGAGCGCAACGATATCGATTTCTCGCGCGGCAAATTCCGCGTGCGCGGCGACGTGATCGACATCTTTCCCGCAGAGAGCAGCGAACATGCACTACGCATCACGCTGTTCGACGACGAAGTGGAAACTCTGTCGCTGTTCGACCCACTCACTGGCCACATCCTGCAAAAAGTGCCGCGCTACACCGTCTATCCGTCCAGCCATTACGTCACGCCGCGCAGCACCGTGGTAGACGCGATCGAAACCATCAAGGTCGAACTGGCCGAGCGCATCGCGTTCTTTCAGCGCGAGAACAAACTGGTTGAGGCGCAGCGCATCGCGGAGCGCACCCGTCACGACCTGGAGATGCTCAACGAGATCGGCTTCTGCAAGGGCATCGAGAATTACCCTGAGAATTTTCCTACTATAATCATAACACCTTGTGTGATACACTGAACTTGTGAACTTTGGAGGTTCGGCTTGAAGATTTTCAAAAACGCATGGTTTGGACGCTTTGCCCGGAAAGAGAAAATCTCGGCTGATGCGCTTTGGGATGCGGTCGAGCGAGCAGAGCACGGACAGATTGATGCGGACTTGGGTGGCGGTGTTATCAAACAGCGAATCGCCCGGCCCGGAGAAAGTAAATC
>JBAQWL010000244.1:0-2620 GCA_049298895.1 Gallionella sp. | reverse complement strand
ACACGGGGCCAACCGCCTAGCCAGCAATTCATTGCTGGAGTGTCTGGTATTCGCCGATGCAGCTGCACAGGACATTCTCGGTAAACCTCACCAAAGAACAACCTCACTTCCTGCTTGGGACGAGAGTCGAGTAACTGATGCGGATGAGCAAATCGTTATTGCGCATAACTGGGCAGAATTGCGTCATTTCATGTGGGATTATGTGGGTATCGTACGTACGAACAAACGTTTGCAACGCGCGCAGCACCGCATTCAATTGCTGCAGGACGAGATTCACGAGTATTACTCTAATTTCCATATCAGCCCAGATTTGTTGGAGCTGCGTAACCTGGTGTTAAATGCCGAGTTGATCGTGCAAAGTGCCCTGTTGCGCCAAGAAAGCCGTGGCCTGCATTACAGCAAGGATTATCCTGAAACATTGGCGAAGCCAAAACCAACCATACTCTCTACCTCAAGCCCACTAGGCAAACTTCAAGTGAACGCATAACTCTCGAAACACATCTGCGGCCAGCGCATCCGGGAAAATAGCCCGAGAAATTGGTAAGCGATGTCCCTCCAATCTAACGCACAGCAAGACGAAGTACGGACTGACGATGGTCTGGTTAGTGAAGCTAAACGACAATTCAGAATTATTCATGGTGACAACTAGATGACCGTCTGGAACAAGCGAAACTTCACACCATGAATTTGGAAGCAGCAAAAAGAAATCACGTGCAAGATAGTAGAACAGACTCAGCGTAATCAGCAGAAGCAACGCGAGTCTGGTTAGCTGCGGTATAGCTGTCAAACACACGACAGTTGCAACAATCGTGTGCACGGACAACAGTAATATTGCATAACGTGGCGAAGACTTAATCGCCATTTTATGAGGTAATAAATAGTGATTAGAAGACAAAAATAGAGGCTACACCCAGTAAAACCAATAAAAAAATAATGATCCGCAGAACATTCTCACTGCCCAGTTTAGAAGTTGGCTGGGCTCTATGTTGATGCCCAACGGCACGAAAAACCTTGTGTTGTGGAGCAGCCTGGCTGATTTCCTGATCTGTTGGACGCGAAATTTTTAGGGTCTTGGCCAATTCGTCAACATCTTCGCTGTTAGCTGTTAATGTAGCCAAACGCAAGGTCGCGGCGGCCGAGTCAAATGCTTTGGATAACCCTGCCAGCGAGGCAGACATTGGATCATCTCCACCACTACTTGCCCGCCCAGTAATATCAATTGCGTGAGACAATTTTCTCTCCCCACTGGCGGGAATTCTCGATAAATCCTTCTGCGGACCAGAGCGCGGCATAGTTTCCCTGCAGGCACGCAAATCGACTGCAAAATCTCTTGCATTTTGGTAACGATCCTCCAGCTTCTTGGCCAATGCTTTCGCGACTATAAAATCGATCATTTCAGGCACTTCCGGGTTCAGCGAGTTAGGTGAAGCCGGTATTGCATTCAAAGTCTGGTACATGATGGCGTTGACGTTGTCGCCATTAAATGGAGCCTGGCCGGTTAACATCTCATAAAGGACCACGCCCAATGAAAATATATCCGAGCGTTGGTCTATTAACTTGCCAGTCACCTGCTCGGGAGACATGTACTTCGGAGAACCCAATACCATGCCAGTTTGAGTACGCACTGCGGAGGAAGACATACGAGCGATGCCAAAATCGGTAATCTTTACGTGCCCGTCGCGCACAACCATAACATTCGAAGGCTTGACATCGCGGTGCACAATGTCATGCTCGTGCGCATAAGCTAACCCTTGGGCCACTTGAGCCACTATATCCAGCACTTGACCTACCGACAATAATCCGTCGTCATTCATGATGCCGCGCAACTCGCGCCCTTCCAGAAATTCCATGGCAATGTAAGCCACGTCACCATTCTTGCCCACATCATATATGGTCACAATGTTCGGGTGATTGAGCCGCCCTGCTGCCTTGGCCTCCTGATAGAAACGGCTCTCGTATTCCTCTTTTTCCTCCAGGGCAAGGCCAAGGTTGATGGTTTTGATCGCAACGACGCGGTCTATCAAAGGATCTCTAGCCTTGTAGACTACCCCCATCGCGCCCTGACCAAGCTCACCAAGCACCTCATAGCGACCCAATTGACTAATCATTTCTTCCGCCCAAATTGGCATTTATTGTTAACGTCATCCGCATAATATTGACCATCAGAATGCTGTCTTCATTAATTGCAGAAGGTTGGATTAATTTTCACAATCTTACCTGCTTCTAGTACAACCTTTCTTGAATCAACCCCGCTCGGATGACTCGCGATCACTGTGTGCTCTCCCAGCGGGCCCTTTATAGTTAATGTTGAACCGCTTATTCTGCCCTTTTTTGTACCATCCAGGAACACCTCCGTTCCGTCCAAGCAACGGACTGTTAGATAGGCATCTGAGCCTCCTATTATTGTCAAGGCATCGTCGGGTTGTTTCGCATCAGCATTTTGAACCGCTACTTCAGGCTGACCTTCAGAGTGTTTTATTTTAGATTTTGGTTTTGGTTTGGTTTTGGATTTATTGTTCTCAGCAAACTGCTCAATTTCTGACTTAGACGAGATCAGTGATTGAGCTGATAGTTCTTTCTCTACAACCGTGACTGCCAGAGCAGGCGATGCCTGTACTGC
>JBAQWL010000243.1:0-3964 GCA_049298895.1 Gallionella sp. | reverse complement strand
GGATTGACCAACTATACTCGGCGGCGATGGTGGGTGTGTCCGCGCACATGGGCAGCCGCTCTATTTTTTATTTTGAGTCGTGGCTAAAAAACAGGTTCCCAAAATGATTCTACTTTCTGCGGGGCATCACTCAGCCGCGAAGGGCGCGGCCTTCGGCGAATTTAATGAGCATGACGAAGCGACAAAATGGGCGGGACAGTTGGCAATTTTACTCCGTCAACAAACGCATGTGTATGTTATTCCTTCTGGACCGTTGTCAAGTAAAATAAAATTCATTAATGATTATGTCGCGGAACCTGTTGATTTAGCATTAGAAATTCACTTCAACAGCGACCCGCTGCACAAGGGCCGGGGAAGCGAAACGCTCTACTGCCCCGGCAGCGTGCACGGTTGGCGCATGGCACAAATAATTCAAGGTGCTCTGGCAACAATCTTCCAACCGAACCGAGGAGCGAAAGAAGGCTGGTACCGCCAAGACAAACCGGGGCATATTGATTACGCCGGTGATGTAGACGGCGATGAGAAGATGGATGCGTTTTTATCGCAGACGAAGCCTCCTACATTGATTGTCGAGCCAGAATTTATTCATAATCAAGTGCGCATCGAAAGTTTGCGCGCTGCCGGGTGCGTGGTACTTTGCGACGCTATCTTGGAGGCGGTTAAATGAGGTGGTTACGATTAATTTCAATAATTTCAATTTTCGCTTCGCGTGCGCAAGCGGCCGATTTCTTGATAGGCTTTGACCCCTATGCCGATCCAAGTGTAACTGTGCATCTTGAATGCCGAGTGGGTGGTGCGGAATACACCTTAGCAGGATCCGGCCCCGGCAATGCCCCCGTTAAAATCTACTGGCCGCTGAACGTGGGAGAGACCTTGGAGTGCCGAGCTTGGGCCACGGACCCGGCGAAAGTTTCTATCCGGAGTGGGCCGATCAAATTTATATACAGCGGGTCTGCCCCCTCTAACCTCTGTGTTGTACCCGCACCCAGTTCGATCCGGAAAGTATCCGTCAATGGAACACGGATTGATCGTCCCACTTATGATATTAGTGTTTGGAAAACAACTACAACGATGAAAGAAATAGGCCGTGTGATTATAGGCGCATCTTGTGGTTCTGAACTGATTAGAAAAACAACTGTTGAATATTACTCTGTACGGACAAATGAAATGTCTGTCTGTACACTTCAATAAGGAGGTAGCATGATTATTCTTTTCGTTTATTTAGCGGTACTGATAACATGGGTTTTCTATCTTGCAGTCATGAACTTGAGTGAGAATCGTGAAGAGATAAGTTGGCCGGTTAAAGTTTTATTTGCTTGGCCGGTGGTGCTTATCGGGTACATCGCGGATATTTGTTTAGCTGCTATTATTAGTGTGCCCGCATTTCTGGTTGCAGCGGACATTCCCAAAGAGTTTCTTTTCACCAGCAAAATGAATCGTTGGCAAAGTATGTCCGGAGGGATATTGCATCGAACGGCAAGATGGTTCTGTCGGGAGATGTTGAATAAGTTCGCCCCAAACAATATTCATTGCTGGAGGTCTTGATGAACAATTTAATAAATAGGAGCTCATCATGGCACTTGCGATAGCAGAACTGCTTGGTCTTGGAACGAAAGTCCTTGAAAAATTCATCCCCGACCCGGCGCAGCGCGCGCAGGCCGAGGGAGAGCTTCGGGCGCACCTGATTGCCTGGGACGCTGCACAGGCCAAGATCAACGCGGTGGAGGCGGTGAGCACCAATCTATTCGTTTCCGGGTGGCGTCCGTGGATCGGTTGGGTGTGTGGGGTGGCGCTGGCCTACCAGTACGTCCTAACGCCTATTGCCGTGTGGCTCACGGCAATGGCCGGGATCGACCTGCCGGCGCCGCCTAAGCTCGACGATGCCCTCTGGCAGCTGATGACCGGGATGCTTGGTATCGCCGGGTTGCGTACCTTTGAAAAGATCAAAGGCGTCTCGGCTAAGTAGCGCCATTTTCCCTTAATATAATAGGGGGTAGGAAAAATAATAATACATTTGCTTTTGTATTTTTATTTATATTACTTCCTTATATAAATGGGAAAAATTTATTTTGCAGGGGCTATTTATTTTTCCGGCGAAATAAAATATATTTACCCGGCGGCAAAGAAGCAGGAAGAACGAAGAAGGAGTGCATGTGCAGTACCAGCATAAAACAACACCGTTCAAGCATCAGGTTGTAGCTTTTGAGCTCTCGCGGGACCGTGAGGAGTTCGCCTTGTTCTGCGAACAAGGAACAGGAAAGAGCAAGATCGTGCTTGACACGGCCGCGTGGCTCTACGCGCGGGGCGAGATCGATGCCTTGCTAGTCATTGCGCCGAACGGCGTGCAGCGCAATTGGATTGTTAACGAACTGCCAACGCACCTTCCGGACCACTGCCACGCGGTCGCTGCCTACTGGACGAGCGCACCCCGCAAGGCCGAACGGCAGGCACTGGACGCGCTCTGGAACCCGAAGCGGCAGGGGCTGCGCGTGCTCGCGATGAACGTCGAGGCATTCTCGACCGAGCGCAGCAAGACATATAGCAAGAAGTTCCTGCACGCGTTCCGCTGCCTCATGGTGGTGGATGAGTCGTCGCGCATCAAAAACAACAATCCACGGACGAAGGCGCTGATCGCCGCCGGTAAACTCTCTCCGTACCGCCGCATCCTGACCGGGACGCCGGTCACGCAGTCGCCGCTCGATGCCTACACGCAGTTCAAGTTTCTTGATGAGAATATCCTTGGCTTCTCCAGCCAGTACGCCTTCAAGAACCGTTACGCGGAGATGCTGCCGGCGCACCACCCGCTGGTGCGGCACATCTCGCGCGGCTCGCGGTTCACGCCGCAATTGATCGCCACAAATCCCGACGGGACGAAACGCTACCAGAACCTCGACGAGCTGAAGGCCAAGATGTCGCCGCACAGCTTCCGCGTAACCAAGGTCGAGTGCTTAGACCTGCCGCCGAAGGTCTACGAGCGCCGCTACGTAGAGCTGACCTCCGACCAGCGCCGGCTTTATGAGAAACTCAAGAAGGACTTCGTCGCCGAATTCGGCGGCGGCCAGATCAACGCGGCGCTGGCCATGACGCGTATGATGCGCCTCCAGCAGATCACCGGCGGCTTCGCCCCGGTGCTCGATGAGGTCGGCAACACGATCGCGACACATCCGGTGGGCAAGACCAACCCGAAGATTGACGCATTGCTGGAGTTGCTGGAGGAGACCGAGGGAAAGGTCATCATCTGGGCGCGGTTCCGCAAGGAGCTGGAGCTGATCGCCAACGCGCTGCGGAAGGAGTTCGGCGCGAAGTCCGTCGTCGAGTATCACGGCAAGGTGAGCAACGCCGATCGGCAGGCAGCAGTTGATGGCTTTCAATCGCCTGACGCGCAGTCGCCGCGTTTCTTCGTCGGCCAGCAGCACAGCGGCGGCATCGGCCTGACGCTGACGGCAGCGGCCACAGTAATTTATTTTAGCAATGACTTTTCACTAGAGACGCGACTTCAATCTGAGGATCGCGCGCACCGCATCGGCCAGCAGAAGTCTGTGACGTACATCGACATCGAAGCCGTGGACACACTGGACCGGAAGGTGATTGATGCGCTACGTAGCAAGAAGGACATGGCCGACGTGATCACTGGCGATGACCCGAGGCAGTGGTTGTAGATTTAAATCCCATAACCCAAGGAGAATCGAAATGAGATACTTTGAAGATTTGTCGAGCGGTGAACGTGAGGAAGTGACCGATGAGCAGGCCGAGGCTTACGTAACATTGGAGTGTGCCAGGCAGGGCGTACCGTTGATGCCAAAGGAGGCTCCCATTCCCCCTTCACCGCCGGATGTGCAACCTGATCAGGTGGTTTACGAGGTTGGATCGTTTTGTTTTGTATCAAGAGGCGAGGCCGAAACGCTCGTGGCGATGTTGACCCAGGCTGTAATCCCGGACCTTGGATACGGGGACAACTACGCAG
>JBAQWL010000242.1:0-15147 GCA_049298895.1 Gallionella sp. | reverse complement strand
TGCAATACTCAAATTAACTGTTCTTCGACAGTGGTGCGAGTACTGTGGCGACTGTTGCTTTGACTGTACGCCAACGTTGAACGACTATGTGTTAGAGTTGCATGGTCATCCGGTTCAAGCCAGTGTTATGCTATTTGTTGAGTATTGGTACAAATATTTTTAAGTTTCTTTCGGAAGTTTTTCCACAGTCCGCTTTCCCATGAAGTCGTTTTAAGTTCGGTGCAGTAATCTTTTAGAGTGCCATCCATTTCTGATAGAAAAACTTTTGCATCTATTGTTTTGGTATGGCTGTCGAAAAGAACTTTGATATCTCTTCTGATATGCCATCCACCCGTCGTTTCTCCCTGATGCATGATGCCACAACGTACATGAGCATAAAACTCTTGGGCGTAACCACGAAGCGGGAGAAAGCGGCTGTTACGGTCAAAAAACTGGCAGAACGCCAACGCACTATGTGGAGATTTAGACCAACCCTGCCAGAATGATTCCAGTGACTCTATCATCAGGCATGCAGAAGCCATCATGATGAACCCATTCGTGTTTGGGTTCTTGTCAAATGGTTTGATATAGCGTTCATGGAAACGCTCATAAATAAATTTCGAAATTTCTTCTTGGTTTCGAGTTTTTTCCATTTCAAGATACTGACTCACGGAGGTCGAACTGGAAAGCAGAGAATCCCTTTCTTTCTGTTCATCATTCATTGAGCAACTCTCGCTGGTGAATAACCTTCGTTACCGAGCTGATAACGTTCCGGCGACATGACGGAGACACGAAGCCGGTTCTGATGCTGGAAAAATGCCCGAACCTATGCGAGCTCCAATTAGGTGATACATTATCTCAAACTATCTTTTTGTTGTTAGTGACCTGTACAGTCAGTTGTTGCCGTATTTCCAATTACTGTAGAAGTACAGTTGACAGATTTTGGCTGGTTTTGCTGGTTAATCAGTTGTTGGGTGGCACTCCACTTTGCCATTCTTTCAGAGGTTCTTGTATCGACCGCTCCATGACCATAGCTATCAACTTTGTCGTCCGGGTTATATACAACGTAGTAATCTGTCTTATCCCAACTCCATCCGCTTATAAGTCTATTTTTATAGTAATGAATGCTCCAACCATTATCTCGCTTTTCAATTTGGTCCTGCTTTCCAAGAATTTGCTGTACTTGGGTTTTGGTCATACCTTCATCTATTCCTGACCATCTCTCGCCTGTAGCACAACCGGATAGAATAAATATAAAAATGAGACATAATTTATTTTCATAAAAGCTCCATAAAAATGGACAGCGATTTTTACAGCATTCAATTCTTTTTAGATTCAAGGGAACGTTCAGTATCTGTCGCTGGCTTGAACCGGATGACCATGCAACTCTAACACATAGTCGTTCAACGTTGGCGTACAGTCAAAGCAACAGTCGCCACAGTACTCGCACCACTGTCGAAGAACAGTTAATTTGAGTATTGCAGGTATCCCACGTAAAATCTCAAACGTTGCGGGTGTAGTTCAATGGTAGAACGGCAGCTTCCCAAGCTGCATACGGGGGTTAGTTCCCGCTCATCAACTTCATCGCCCCTTATCCAATTGAGCGCTAAATTAAAAGTGATTACCTTCAGCATCAACGGCGCAAGCCGCCAAATACCTGACTCGACTAGCGTAGCCGTACTCATCGAAGAGATGGGCCTGACCGGCAAGCGCATTGCCTTGGAGCGCAACGGCGAAATCGTTCCACGCAGCTTGTTTGCTACGCAACAACTGGCGGATGGTGACAAGCTGGAGGTGGTCGTGGCGGTGGGTGGCGGCTAAATGCAAACTCAACAACTCATCTTTTTAACAGCCCTCTCCCTAACCCTCTCCCGCCTGCGGGAGAGGGGATAATCGCTTACTCCCCATCCGGGAAAGAATTGGAGAGCGGCAGGCAAGAATGACGATCGGATGGAATTTTAGGAAACAGCATGAATGACAAGTTAATCATCGCAGGCAAAAGCTACTCGTCACGGCTGCTGGTCGGCACTGGCAAGTACAAGGACTTCAACGAGACCAAAGCTGCTGTCGAGACCAGCGGCGCGGAGATCATCACCATCGCGATCCGCCGCAGCAATATCGGGCAGAACCCGAATGAGCCGAGCCTGCTGGAGATCCTGCCGCCGTCGAAATACACACTACTACCCAACACCGCAGGTTGCTACAGCGCCGAGGATGCGGTGCGCACCCTGCGACTGGCGCGCGAGCTGCTGGATGGACACAGCCTGGTCAAGCTGGAGGTGCTGGGCGACCCGCAATCGCTGTATCCCAACGTGATCGAAACTATCGCCGCCGCGAAGACGCTGGTGGCTGAGGGTTTTCAGGTGATGGTCTACACCTCGGACGATCCGATCATCGCCAAGCAACTGGAAGACATCGGCTGCGTGGCGATCATGCCATTGGCTTCGCTGATCGGCTCCGGCATGGGCATCCTCAACCCGTGGAATTTGCAACTCATCATGGAGCGCGTACAAGTCCCGGTGATCGTCGATGCAGGTGTCGGTACCGCCTCGGATGCCGCCGTGGCGATGGAGCTCGGCTGCGCAGGGGTGCTGATGAACACCGCCATCGCTGCTGCGCAAAACCCGGTGCTGATGGCAGGTGCGATGAAACAGGCAGTGGAGGCAGGACGCAGCGCTTATTTGGCAGGACGCATGCCGAAGAAATTTTATAGCGCCAGCCCGAGTTCGCCGACGGCAGGCACCATCGGATCGACGCGTTCCTGAAAATCCCCTCTCCCGCCCTGTCGGGCACCCTCTCCCACTCATGGGAGAGGGATGGAGAGAGGGTCGTTCTATAATTCAAGCACCATGACCGACACAACCGACCTCAGTAAACGGCATATCCGCAGTTATGTATTAAGGCAAGGCCGCGTCTCACCGGCACAGCAGCGCGCCGTGGATACGCTGCTGCCGCGCTTCGGCATCCCCTATTCCGCACAGCCGCTCGATCTTGCGCAAGCGTTCGGACGCATTGCGCCGAAGATTTTGGAGATCGGGTTCGGCATGGGCGACAGCACCGCCACCATCGCGCTCGCCCATCCGGAAAATGATTACCTGGCAATCGAAGTGCACACGCCCGGGGTCGGCAATCTGCTCAAGCTGATAGATACGCAACAGATATCCAACATCCGCATCATCCAGCACGATGCGGTGGAGGTGTTACGTGACATGATAGGCAAGCAAACATTGGACGGGGTGCATATCTTTTTCCCTGACCCGTGGCACAAGGCGCGCCACAACAAGCGCCGCCTGATCCAGGCGCCATTCATCGCGCAACTGGTGCAGAAACTCAAGCCCGCCTGTCCTGATGGAACTACTAGCCATTCGACTAAGCTGCCCAAAGACGACAGCCAAGTCGCTGGTTATGAGCTCGGCCGAAGGGGCGGTTACATTCATGTCGCGACAGACTGGCAGGATTACGCCGAGCAGGTTCTGGCAGTATTGAACGCGGAGCCGTTGCTGGAAAATACGGCGGAAGATTACGCGCCGCGTCCGGACTATCGCCCGCTCACCAAATTCGAGCAGCGCGGCATACGCTTGGGCTACGGAGTATGGGATCTGGTGTTTCGCAGAAGAGGATAGCTAAGAATCAGCCGCCGTTGAACTCCAGATTCGGTGCGCGATTCAACAGTTCGGTGACCATCTCTGCGGCGGGCATATGCTCGTAGAGGATACGATAGACTGCTGCACAAATCGGCATCGCAACGCCCAGTTTTTGCGCAAGCTGATGCACTTCGCGCACGGTGTAAACTCCTTCGGCAACATGCCCGAGCCGGCGCAATATCTCCGACAGGTCTTGTTGCTGCGCCAACAGTAAACCGACCTGACGATTGCGTGACAAATCGCCAATGCAGGTCAAGATCAAATCTCCCACTCCGGACAGGCCGCCCAGGGTTTCCGAACGCCCGCCGAGCTTCAGTCCGAGCCGGGTGATCTCCGCAAGGCCGCGCGTCAGCAAGGCGGCTCGTGCGTTATGGCCCAGCCCCATGCCATCGCAAATACCGGAGGCGATCGCCATCACGTTCTTCACCGCACCGCCGACTTCCACTCCGACCACATCATTGCTGGCGTAGATGCGTAAGTTTGAGTGGTGAAGTGCCTGTGCCGTACTGCGCGCAAACTCTTTGTCGCTAGATGCGAGTGTCAATGCGGTGGGTAGACCACGTGCGACCTCTTGGGCGAAACTGGGTCCCGACAACACCCCGCACGGAAATTTTTCAGGCAGCACCTCGGCGGCCACTTGGTGAGGCAGTAGGGATGTTTCCGCTTCTAAGCCCTTGCAAACCCACACCACACCAAAGCTATGCTGTGATAGCGATAACCGCTGCAAAGTTGAACGTAACGCAGCGATGGGCACGGCGATGACGACCAGTTTTGCGGTCGTCATCGCCGCTTGGATATCTCCACTCAACTTGAGATTGGCGGGCAGTAAGACGTCTGGCAGATAGCGCTGATTGAGGTGTGATGCGTGCATCTCATCGATTTGCGCGCTATCGCGTGCCCACAGTGTAACGCGATGATGTTCAACCAGGCTGATAGCGAGAGCGGTTCCCCATGCGCCTGCGCCGATAATCGTAATGTTCATTTGCTTAATCAAAGACCTGCTGGGTAGTGGCACACAGGAATCTGTCTTCCGATGAAACAACTAGCCATCTGATTAGACTGGCAAATAACACCAGCCTAGTCATTGGTTATACCCTCTGTCTTTTGCCATTTGATTAGTCACCCCAGACTTCGGTGGTGCGCACATAACCGACATCGCCGTCCTGATGGCGAACTTTGATCCAGCCCGTTCCGGTAGACTCAATCATCTCCAGGGCGATTTGCTGCAGCACCTGAAACGTCCGTGTCGCAGCGGAATCGGGTTGTTCGCGCACATCCACCAAAGGTTGCAATGCAAATACATAGCGCTCATTGCCTAATACCCGCTTTTCGACCCAATACAACTTGCCTGTACGGTCACGCACCTTGACCCAACTATGCAGCGTGACGACTTGCTCAAAAGGCATGTAGCGATTCACGACAAATAGTTTTTTCGCCTTGGTTGACGGCGCATCGTAAAGTATCGCACTGCTCTCTTTGACTGATACAAAATCTACTGCCTGAACTACGCCCGCACCACAAAACAGCAGGAACAAAGCTAGCCGGCGTGTGGAAATCACCAGACTCATCAATGTGCGGTTGCGGTCGATGCCTCATGCAGCTGCTGCTTCCGCATTTGATATAGCGCATCGAAGTTGATCGGATTTAGCAATGCCGGTGCAAATCCAGCGCGAACTGTTGCGTCTGAAACCGTTTCGCGCAAATATGGGAATAGAATGTTCGGGCACATCACACCCATGACAGTCTCCAATTCTGTTGCCGACACATTGCGCATCCGGAAAATACCGGCTTGTTTTACCTCGATTAGAAACATCACCTTTTCGTCGTGCTTGGCGGTCACAGTGGCTATCACCACCACCTCGAACACATTCTGTTCGACCGAACTCGCTTGGGTTTGCACCTGAATATCGATTTGAGGAGGATTGGCGCGCTCAAAAAATATTTTTGGCGCATGCGGAACTTCCAGCGACATATCTTTCACATAAATCTTCTCCATGCTAATGGCAGGTTGTGTGCTTTCCATGCTAACAGCAGGTTGAGTGTTTCCTTGATTTTCTTCAGACATATCTTTCCCTCAGTAAATTAATTTGCAAATAGCGTGTCCAGCTCACCAGCATGATTAAGCGATGCCAGATCTTCGTATCCACCGACATGCTTCCCGTTGATATAAATTTGCGGCACGGTGCGTCGACCCGTTTTTTCCATCATCGCAACACGCAATTCCGGCTGCAAGTCAACACGCACCTTCTCTATTTCGGAGACTCCTTTGCTGCGCAGTAACTGCTCGGCACGGATGCAATATGGGCATACAGCGGTGCTGTACATCACTACTTTTACCATCATTTCTCCAAAGGAAGTTTTGCCTTTTGCCAAGCCGTTATCCCGCCCGTCAATCCGTAGACCTGGTTAAAGCCCTGCTTGCCCAGTATTAAACATGCCGTAGCTGTGCGGTTGCCACTGCGGCATATCACCACGACGGGTCGATCTCTGTATTTTTCCAGTTCGCCGACACGTTCGTTAAGCTTATTAAACGGAATCAAGATGGCATTCAGCACGTGACCGGCCTTGTATTCATCATCTTCACGAACATCCAGCACCAAGGCATTTTTATGGTTGATGAGTTGCAGTGCCGCGACTGTATCCACCTCTTTGATGCCACGGATACGATTGCCAAACACCGACCACAACAGCATAGCGCCGCTGAACAGGGCGACCAAAATCGGAAAGATATTATTGCTGACAAACTGCACGGTGGTACTCCTGATCTTTTGGAAGAACGAATTCTAGCAGAGAGAAAAACCGTGCGGGGTCTTTCATCCGCCACGCTATCATCTGTGTATGCGCGGTGCTACAGTTTCCCGGATAAGGCCAGACAGCCCACAGTGTGAAGGCTGATACGCCAAGCAACGCGCTCCGCTATTCCTGGTAAAACGTGGTCAGCGGGAATGCGTGATCGTGCAGAAATGGCAATACTCACATCAACCCGTCCATGGCCAAGCTGGTGTAGGTCAGGCTCGCAGACGGCAGCGTGTTTTCAGCACGCACTACTCTTAACGCCAAATTTAGCGAGTATGCTATTTAATGGACAAATGGTGGTAAAACCGCTTTGGAACAGATTCAAACCCACAAAACCAGTAACCCATAAGAAATGCTGGCTTACAAACAACGGGCTGTCTTTCACACCCAGCAACAGCGTAATCAGAATAAAACTGCCTGCGACAATACGGACGATGCGTTCTGCGTTCATGCGAAACTCCTTTATTTCAAGTTGACGGATTTTACTGGATTTTTTTGTATAAGGCGGCGTAATAAAGAACCGGGATCACCACTAGCGTAAGCAAAGTGGAGACAAGGATGCCGAAAATCAATGAGATCGCCAATCCGTTAAAGATCGGGTCATCCAGGATAAACAACGCACCAAGCATGGCTGCCAGCCCGGTCAATATGATCGGCTTGGCACGGGCACTCGCTGCGGTTATCACGGCGTGTTGCAGGCCAATCCCATCGCGTATCTGCAAGTTGATAAAATCAACCAGCAGTATCGAATTACGCACGATGATCCCTGCCAGCGCGATCATGCCTATCATCGAGGTCGCGGTGAACTGGCTGCCCAATAAGGCATGCCCGGGCATTACACCGATGATGGTGAGCGGGATCGGCGACATGATGATCAGCGGCACGAGGTAAGACTTGAACTGCGCCACCACCAGCAAGTAAATCAGTATCAAGCCCACAGCGTAAGCGATGCCCATATCGCGGAAGGTCTCAAAGGTCACCTGCCATTCGCCGTCCCATTTCAACGCGTAACCGGCGTAGGGATCGCCGGGCTGCTTGAAAAAATAGCTCTCCAGCATGCCGCCTTGCTCCAGTTCCATACCGCTTACTCTTCCGTTGATATCGAACATGCCGTACAAAGGGCTATCCAGCTTGCCCCTCATATCGCCGAACACATACACCACCGGCAACAGATCCTTGTGATAGATCGGGTAATCGCGTTGCATGGCGACCACCTGCACCACCTCGGAAAGCGGCACCAGCACACTATCCTGAGCACGCACCTTGAGTTTCAACACTGCATCGATGTTACTGCGCCGATCGGCAGACAATCCGATGCGTAACGGTGGGGCGTACTTCGCGTTCTCATCATGCATCGATGTCACATTCTGACCAGACAATGCCATGCTGATCACGTCGACGATGTCGCGCGGCGCGACACCGAGCAGTGCAGCCTTGCTCTGCAACACCCGCAACAACAACTTGGGCGCGGCCTCTGTCACCGTATCGTCTATCGCCACAATGTCGTCAGTCAAGCCGAATTGCTCACGAACCTTCCCTGCCACTTTGCGTGCACCTTCATAATCTGGCCCGTAGATTTCAGCAACAATAGGCGACATCACTGGCGGGCCTGGGGGCACCTCGACGATCTTTATCTTTGCTCCCCAGATCGCGGCGATCTTCTGGATCGGCTCTAGTACCGATGTGGCAATCTCGTGGCTGCTACGATTACGGTACTGCTTGTCACGCAAGTTGACCTGTATGTCCCCCTGCTCAGCAGCGCTACGCAAATAATATTGGCGCACCAACCCGTTGAAGTTGATCGGCGAGGCAGCCCCCGCATAGACTTGATAGTCGGTGACTTCCGGTATGGTCGCCACATAACTGCTGATTTCACGCAGTACCGCATTGGTTTGTTCCAGTGCGGTTCCAGTTGGCATATCCACCACGATCTGGAATTCCGACTTGTTGTCGAACGGCAACATTTTCAGGATCACCAGCTTCACTGCACCTAGCGATACAGCCAGCAGCAAGCCGCCGAGTATGGCCAGCCACAATTTTTTCCGTGCCGGTTTGCCATGTACACCGTTCAGGAACGGGCCAAGGCGATCACGAAAGAAGCGATGGATCCCGGTGTCGCGTTCATCCTGCACCACCTCGTGATGCGCACCGGCGAAGCGCAGCACCAGCCACGGCGTGATGATGAACGCTACCGCCAGCGAGATCAGCATGCCCATGCTGGCATTGATCGGGATCGGGCTCATGTACGGCCCCATCAAGCCGCTGACGAATGCCATCGGCAACAACGCAGCGATCACAGTAAAAGTCGCGAGTATGGTCGGACTGCCGACTTCGTCTACCGCCTCGGGAATGATTTCAGACAAGGGCTGATGCGACGCAAGGGCGCGGCGGCGATGGATATTCTCCACCACCACGATCGCATCATCCACCAATATACCGATAGAGAAAATCAGTGCGAACAACGACACGCGATTCAGCGTAAACCCATATGTCCATGAGGCAAACAAGGTCGCCGCCAGTGTCAGCAGTACCGCGATCCCCACCACCAACGCTTCTCGTCTGCCCATCGCGATCCACACCAGCGCGACCACGGCGATGGTAGCAAACAATAATTTCTGTATCAGCTTCAACGCCTTGTCATTGGCCGTCTCGCCATAATTACGTGTGACGCTGACCTGCACATCGGCGGGAATCACCGTGCCCTTGAGTTCAGCTACTCGGTCCAGTAATTGATTGGCGACATCCACCGCATTTGCGCCTGGTTTCTTTGTAATCGCCAGAGTCACCGCAGTAAATTCACCATTTACTTTGATTTGCTTGTCTGATGCCGCCTGGCCAGATCCAAACCACACATATTTGTCCGGTTGATCCGCGCCATCCTGTACTTCAGCGATGTCACTCAGGAACACCGGCTTCCCGTCCGACACGCCAACTACTAACTGCCTCACTTCACTGGCATTGCTTAAAAAGCTGCCGGTCTGCACCAGTACTTCGCGGTTGTCCTGTACCAGGCTCCCCGCATTCTGCGATACGTTGGCAGATTGCAAAGTCGCACGCACATCTTGGATGGATAGCTGAAAGGCATTTAGGTTCTCGGGGTCGAGCAACACCCGCACCATGCGTTGCGTCGCCCCCAGCGTAACAACTTCCCGCGTGCCGGGGACGCGCTTCAACTCCGCTTCAATGGCGTGAGCCACATGAGTTAATTCCAGGCTGCCACCCAACTCCCGTTCGCGCCACAATGTCAGCGCCAGCACCGGAACATCGTCTATGCCTTTGGCCTTGATGATGGGCAGAGCGACTCCGAGTGTGGGCGGCAACCAATCCGCATGCGAATGCACCACGTCGTACAATTTGACCAACGATGGCACATGCTCTTCGCCGACCCTGAACTGCACGGTGATGACAGCCATGCCCGGTTGCGATACAGAGTAGACATGATCCACCCCGGCGATTTGCGACAACACCTGTTCGGCAGGGGTGGCCACGGTCTGCGCCACATCCCTTGCAGATGCACCCGGATAGGCAATCAGCACATTCGCCATGGTCACGTTAATCTGCGGTTCTTCCTCGCGCGGAGTCGCCATCACTGCAAACGCACCCAGCAGCACCGCAACCAGTGCCAGCAATGGCGTCATTTGCGAGTGCAAAAAATATTTAGCGATGCGTCCTGAAATGCCCATCCAGTTTTTCCTATAGCTTTCGTTAATCTTTGGCTTTGTCCGCTGCGTTCTGGCTTATCCCTGCCTTGATCGGATCCAAGGCTACTTCCTCACCGGGATTGAGCCCTGCCAGCACTTCCACTGAACCATTGGCGGTTGTTTCTCCCAGTCTTATCTGGCGTAATTTCATTCCACCATTTTTATCGACGACGTACACCGCGACCACTTCGCTACGATGCAACACCGCGCTGCCAGGTATGACCAACTTATTGGCTTTACCCACCACAAAGTGTGCGCGTACGAACATACCCGGATAAATATCCGCTTCATTGGCGGGCAGATATACGCGCACCTGCGTGCTGTGTGTGCGAACGTCGGCCAGCGGTTGAACGGTGGTAGAAGTCGCTTTGATCCAACGATTCAAGGATGGCACTTCAACCATCACCTTCGGGAGTGAACCAATTTCAGACAACTTGTGCTGCGGCACACTCACCACCACGCGCATATCTGTCGGGTCAAAGCCAACCATCATAGGCTTGCCTGGAGACACCATTTCACCCACTTCCACTAGACGTGCTGCGACTACCCCGCTATAGGGTGCGACAACCGCACTATAGCCATGAGCGAGACTAGCTTGGCTCGCCCCTGCCTCACTGGCGGCCGCTTGAGCCCTAGCCACCTGGTAATCTGCTTGTGCTTTGTCCAATGCAGATTGGCTGATAAATTTTTGCTCGAATAATTGCTTGGATCGCTCATAATTTGCTTTGGCATTCCGCAAGGCAGCTTGTGCTTGCATCACTTGTGCAGTGCTTCCAGCCAAAGCTTGCGCAGTCTCACGCTCATCTATGCGCAAGATCACCTGCCCTTTGCTAACCCGATCACCAACATCAAAGCTGATTTCCTTGATGCGTCCACTGATTTGTGCGGACACGGTAGACTGTCTCGTCGCCTCTACTAATCCTTCGACACTATAAATCCGCTCCACCTCGCGGTACTGCACCGGCGCGACAGGCAACTGCTCGGCGGCATGTGCGCTTGTCCAACCCAGCAGCAGAGGAAATATCCATGACTTATACATAGCAGCCCCATCAAAAGTTCAATATATTATAATATACTAATGTTTAGTATAAATTGCAACCCTCAAGCTGCGCAAAACACATCGCGCATCATCCCGATCAGCTTCATGGTACGCAAATCGCCGATGCGGTAGTACACTCGATTCGCGTCCTTGCGCGTCGTCAACACGCCTTTATCTCGCAAAATTGCCAAGTGTTGCGAAATATTGCTCTGTGAAGTGCCAACTTGTTCCACAATGTCCTGAACGCTGATTTCCTGGTCGCCCAGCACGCACAAAATCTTCAGCCGCAGTGGATGTGCGATCGCCTTGATAGCCTGCGAGGCCTGATGGATGTCTTCATCTCTCTCTATCATTTTGTTTACCATACTCATATCACCATCAAATCGGCAAGCCATACACTGAAAGACTATTAGCCACCCAGCCAACCCAGTAAAAGGCTTTGCATATAGCCAATGACTGATGAAACTACTAGCCATTCCACTAGGCTACCAAAAGACGGCAGCCAAGCGGCTGGTTATAAGTTGGCAAACTACGCCAACCAAGTCATTGGTTAACGCTGGGCAAGTCAGTAGTTATAGGCGGGGCAATTCGGCTAAAATGCGCATAGGTTAAATTATTACCCACTTATATTCTACATTAATGAACATCACCCCTGTTCTACTACTCATACTGGACGGTTTTGGTTACCGCGAGGATGCCGATCACAACGCCATTCTGGCTGCCAACAAACCAAACTGGGACAACTTTTGGCGTAATTATCCCCACACGCTGATTAATGCTTCCGAAAAATTCGTTGGCCTGCCATCTCTGCAAATGGGTAACTCCGAAGTCGGCCATCTCAATATCGGCGCTGGACGAGTGGTGTACCAAGATTTAAGTCGTGTCGATGTAGCGATTGAAGACGGTAGTTTCTTTACCAACCCTGCATTAGACAAAGCGGTTACGCTAGCCAAGCAAAATAACAGCGCGTTACACATCATGGGCCTGCTTTCTCCTGGAGGTGTACACAGCCACGAGAATCATATCTTAGCCATGCTGGAAATGGCTGCACGCCAACGCCTGAGTAAAATTTATTTGCACGCCTTTCTGGACGGTCGCGACACCCCGCCTAAAAGTGCAACTCATTCGCTCAAGCTATTGGAAGACAAATGTGCTGCATTAGGTGTCGGTCAGATAGTCAGCATCGTCGGGCGCTATTATGCGATGGATAGAGACAATCGCTGGGAACGTGTGCAACCCGCTTATGAATTACTCACCCAAGGACGCGCGGAATACATTGCTTCAGATGCACTAAGCGGATTGGAGCTGGCCTACAATCGTGGCGAATCGGACGAGTTCGTCAAACCCATTGCAATTGTCCCTGAGGGCACAACACCAATCTCCATGCAGGATGGTGATACCGTGGTATTTATGAACTTTCGAGCTGACCGGGCGCGTGAGATCACGCGTGCTTTGACAAATGAAAATTTTAGCGGATTCACTCGCTCGCGCATTCCCAAGTTGGCCTGCTTCGTCACGCTCAGCCGCTATGGCGACGAATTTGATTTACCCTGTGCGTATACTCAAGAACCCATCCAAAACGGCTTCGGCGAATATATTTCCAACCTTGGACTAAGGCAATTACGCATCGCTGAAACTGAAAAGTACGCCCATGTCACTTACTTCTTCAATGGTGGCAGGGAACAACCCTACCCCGGCGAAGAACGGGTTATGGTGCCGTCACCCAAGGTCGCCACTTATGACCTGCAACCGGAAATGAGTGCATTCGGGGTAACAGACAAGCTTGAAGCCGCGATTTTCAGTCGTAAATATCACGCGATCATCTGCAATTATGCCAACTGCGATATGGTCGGCCACAGTGGCAACATGACAGCTGCTATTAAAGCCATCGAGGCGCTTGATGTTTGCGTCGGTCGAGCGGTCAAGGCAATGCAATCCATCGGGGGCGAGGTCATCATTACCGCAGATCACGGC
Source organism: Gallionella sp. (assembly GCA_049298895.1). Lineage (GTDB taxonomy): Bacteria > Pseudomonadota > Gammaproteobacteria > Burkholderiales > Gallionellaceae > Gallionella. The sequence continues at coordinate 2,014 of JBAQWL010000242.1, read as the reverse complement.
AACGCCGAACAAATGCTGGATCGCTCCACACACCAAGCGCATACCGCACACACCATGAACCCGGTACCTTTCCTCTACATCGGGCGCAATGCCAAACTTTCCGACGGTGGAGCGCTACGTGATCTCGCCCCCAGCCTGCTGACCATGATGAGCTTGCCGCAACCGGTGGAAATGAATGGGCATAGTCTGATTCAGTTACGGTCGTAGGGTGGGCATTTATTCCGGCCATCCCGCGAGATTTGTCTGGGTAACTTGCCTGTCTCTGACCTTATGCACTTCGCTACCCTACAACTCAGCTCAAGCTGACCAACAGCACGAACTGGAAAACTTACGCAAACGCATTGCCGCTGTGCAACGCGAAATGGACGAAACCAGCGAGACGAAATCCGAAGCCACCGACGCGTTGCGTGAATCGGAACGGGCGATCAGCGACATCAACCGCAAACTCATCGAACTCACGGTAAAACGGCGAGCAGCAGACCACAATCTCAGCAAACTACAAATAGAACAAAAGAAGCTGAGTAGCGCAATGGCAAGCCAGCATGTTCTGCTTGGCAATTTACTACATCATCAGTACCTCGGTGGCAGGCAGGAATACTTCAAGCTGGTCCTAAACAACCAAAACCCCAGCCATATTGCGCGCGATTTACAATACTACAACTACATCGCTCGCAGTCGCGCAACTTGGCTCACCAGACTGCGCGCCGACTTCTCAGTACTGGATACCGTCAGCAAGGATGCGCGCGCTCAACGATTGGAACTGGACGAATTACGGACTCAACAGGCCGCCCAGAAAGACTCTTTAGGAAAGCAGAAACAAGCCCGGAAAAAGATGTTGCTCAAAATATCGGCGCAACTTCGCCTACAACGCCGCGAAATGAGCCGCTTGCAGCGCAACGAAAATCGACTGGCGCAACTAGTCGAAAAAATCACCGAAATGCTCGCCCAACCCGAGTCCCAGACAATATTTCGTAATGACAAACTGCCGGACAATCGCTTTGATAGTAGCCCGTTTAACCTGCTCCAGGGAAAATTGGCGCTACCTGTCAGAGGTGTAATCACCAACCGTTTCGGAAGCCAGCGTCCAGATAGTACGGTACGGTGGAAGGGCTTGTTCGTCAGAACTTCCAGCGGGCAGGCTGTCAAAGCTATCGCTGCCGGACAAGTGGTGTTTGCTGACTGGATGCGCGGCTTTGGCAATTTGCTTATCGTCGATCACGGCGAGGGCTATATGAGCTTGTATGGCTATAATGAATCGCTGCACAAACAGGTCGGAGATATACTGCACGGCGGTGATACCATAGCGGTGGTAGGCAACAGCGGCGGCAGTGAGGTTTCCGGTTTATACTTCGAACTTCGTCATAAGAGTAAACCGCTCGACCCAATACAGTGGCTGGCAGTCAAACAACATTGAGGAAATTATGCGTCTTTTTGAAAAAGCAGGGTTAGTCGGATTAGGTTTGGTTGCTGGCGTGTCAGTCAGCCTCCATTTCGCTGCGATCGCTGATAAGGAAACTCTTGCAACACCACTTCCTGTAGAGGAGCTGCGTGCATTCTCAGAGGTATTCGGTAGAATCAAGAGCGATTACGTCGAACCAGTCACAGACAAAAAGCTGATCACTGAAGCCATCACTGGCATGCTGAACGGGTTAGATCCACACTCTGCTTATCTAGATGCTGACGCATTCAAAGAACTGCAAGTCGGCACACATGGAGAATTCGGTGGGCTTGGCATCGAAGTAGGCATGGAAGACGGTTTGGTGAAAGTTATCTCGCCGATTGAGGATACCCCTGCCTACCATGCAGGCATCAAGAGCGGAGATTTGATCATCAAGCTGGATGATACGCTGGTCAAGGGCCTGTCGCTCGATGACGCGGTCAAACGCATGCGCGGCAAACCGGGCAGCAAAATCAAATTGACTATCACACGCAAGAATGAGCCTAAATTACTGACCTTCACACTGACACGTGCGGTCATCAAGGTTCAGAGCGTTAAATCCCAGCTGATTGAACC